>JBARAJ010000178.1:0-6674 GCA_049791915.1 Candidatus Udaeobacter sp. | reverse complement strand
ATGCATTCGGCCCCGATAACGTTTTTGTTGAACTTCAGCGACATTTCATTCGTGGGGAAGAACGCATTAATCGAGAACTGATCGACCTGGCGCGCGCCCATCGATTGCCGTTTGTCGCTACAAACGGTGTGCAATACGCCAAACCGTACGGACGCGAAGTCCTGGATGTTTTCACCTGTATTCGCGAACACACGCATCTGGATACCGCCGGCAAATTGCTCACGCAAAATGCCGAACGCCATCTGAAGAGCGATCGCGAAATGCGCGCATTTTTCGCGGATTTGCCGGAAGCGATTGAGAACACATCGCGCCTGGCTGAGCGGCTCACGTTTTCTCTCGAAAATATCGGATACAAATTCCCCGAATACCCCGTGCCGGTTGGACACAGCATGGATTCATTTTTGCGCACCATCGTCTGGTTCGGTGCGCAACAGCGTTACGCTGCGATCAGCCCGAAAGTTAAGCGCCAGATCGAAGAAGAGCTTGCACTGATAAGCAAGCTCGGTTTCCCCGGCTATTTCCTGATCGTTTGGGACATCATCAATTTCTGCCGTGAACACAACATCATGGTCCAGGGCCGCGGCAGCGCCGCCAATAGCGCCGTGTGTTATTGCCTCGGGATCACGCCGGTCGATCCGGTGGAAAATCATCTTGTATTCGAACGGTTTCTCAACGAGAGCCGCAAAGGCTGGCCGGATATTGATCTTGATCTTCCCAGCGGCGATCGGCGGGAAGCAGTGATCCAGGAAATTTATCGGCGTTACGGCAAACACGGCGCAGCCATGACTGCGAACGTGATCACGTATCGTGGGCGCAGCGCCGCGCGTGAGATCGGCAAGGCGTTGAATTTTTCACCGAGCATTATCGACCGATTCTCGCACCTGTTTGCCAGCGGCGATTTCCCGCACACGATGGAATTGGAAGCGCAGATCGAAGCCGCAGGTCTGCCGAAACATCATCCACGGATGCCGGCATTCATCCGGGTGTATCGCGCGATTTACGGTTTGCCGCGCCATCTTGGCCAGCATTCCGGCGGCATGATTATCTGTCAGAACAAACTCAGCTCGTTCGTGCCGCTGGAAAATGCGTCAATGCCGGGCCGCGTCGTTGCGCAATGGGACAAGGACGATTGCGAAGACCTCGGCATCGTCAAAGTGGACTTGTTAGGCCTGGGGATGATGTCGGTGATGCAGGACGCATTTGAATTGTGTCGCGAACGTGGGCGACCACTCGATCTGGCTCATATTCCGAAAGACGACGAGAAGACGTTCGACATCATGCAGCACGCCGACACCATCGGCGTGTTTCAAATCGAAAGCCGCGCGCAAATGGCCACGTTGCCGCGGATGAAACCGGAATGTTTTTACGATGTCGTGATCGAAGTTGCAATCATCCGGCCCGGACCGATCCAGGGCGACATGGTGCATCCGTATCTGGCTCGGCGCGCGGGCAAAGAGCCGGTGACCTATTTCGACGATCGCCTGAAGCCGGTACTCAAGCGCACACTCGGTGTGCCGTTGTTCCAGGAACAAATGCTCAAGATCGCCATGATCATGGCCGATTTTTCCGGTAACGAGGCGGAGGAATTACGGCGGGCGTTGAGCTTTCATCGATCCGAAGAACGGATGCGCAAAGTGAGCGTGAAACTCCGCGCGGCCATGGAACGCAAAGGCATCACTCCCGACAAGATCGACAAGATCATTCAGTCCATCTCGTCGTTTGCGCTTTACGGCTTTCCCGAATCGCATGCGATCAGCTTCGCGATTCTGGCTTATGGCAGTGCGTATTTAAAAGTGCATCGCGCACCGGAATTTTATGCAAGCCTCATTAATAATCAGCCGATGGGCTTTTACACCCCAGCTACGATTGTAAAAGATGCGCAGCGGCACGGTGTAAACATTAAACCGGTTTGCGTGTTGCAATCCGATTGGCGCTGCACAGTCGTCGATGACAACACGGTGCGTCTCGGATTTTGCGTCGTAAACGGATTGCGCCAGGAACATGGCGAACAAATCGAGCGGGAACGAAAAGATCGCAGATTCGAGTCGTTGGACGATTTGAAACGTCGCGTACCGCTTGCGAAAGGTGAATTGCGCGCCTTGGCTGAACTAGGCGCGCTCAATTGTTTTGCCGAACATCGGCGTGCAGCGATGTGGAAGGTGGAAGAGACGCTCCACGACGATCTTCTGGACGATCTGGGGAGCGCACGCTTGCAGCGTGCTAATGCCAGTCCGGTTCGGACTTTCGGCATTCTGCCGAAACAGTCTTTAAAAAGTTCGCGAACGCAGGATGCGTTCGCCAGCACGCCAAAGGCGTGCGCTCCCCAGACTTTTGAATCGCCCCTGACGCCGATGACGTTACCCGAACGCGTCAAAGCGGATTACGAAACAATGAATCTGACGACTGGACCGCATCCCATGAAACTCTTGAGGGAAAAGCTGCCAAACATTTGGCGTGCGATCGACCTCGCTCAGGCGCGACATGGTTCGACGATTCAGATCGCCGGCAACGTCATTTGTCGTCAGCGTCCCGGCACGGCAAAAGGATTTGTTTTTATCAGTCTCGAAGACGAGACCGGCGTTTCCAACGCAATCGTCGACCCAGACTTGTTCGAACGCTTCCGACTGGTGATCACTGAAGAAGCCTTTCTTCTCATTGAAGGCCAGGTGCAGAATTCAGACGACGTTGTCTTGATCAAAGCGCAAGATATTAAACCCCTCGTTCACGAAAAACTCGTCGGGAGCGAATCGCACGATTTCCATTAAGTTTGGATGGCGTCTGCCACAGACGCCCTACAGTGCAGGATTACTTCGGAGGTTTTTCGGCTTGCCGTGGTTTCACCGGCACCTCTTCCTCCGATGTAATTTCGTATTCCGATTTCGGAACTCCCATCAGCCAGTGGTCAAACCAGCCGACAATGTGCTGCAACCGCTCGACGCGATGCCACGGCTGACCGGAGCGGGAAAGCTCGTGGGACTCGTTAGGGAAACGCACCATCACGGTTGGAATCTTGCGGAACTTCAACGCGCGAAACATTTGCTCGCCGCCTGCGCCGGGCGGCGTGCGATAGTCTGCTTCCCCGAGGATAAACATCATCGGCGTCTTCACATTGTTGATGTAACTGATCGGTGACCGCGCTCGATACTCGTCCGGATCTTCGAATGGCGGCGCTCGAAACCAATTGGGCTGGAAGAGCGTGAAGTCTCCTGTGTACCACCAGTTTTCCCAACTGGCGATATCGCGCTGCGAGACGGCGGCGGCAAAGCGCCCAGTTTGTCCAACCACCCAGTTCGTCAGCAATCCCCCGCCGCTTCCGCCAGTGACACCAAGTTTTTTGTCGTCGATGTAACCGCGTTTTATCACCTCATCGACGCCGGCCATCAGATCTTTGTAATCGTCGCCTGGATACCGATATTGAATCACGTTCCCAAATTCCTGGCCGTAACTCGTGCTGCCGCGCGGATTCGGGTAGAGCACCACGTAACCCTTCGCTGCCATCCACTGAAATTCATGAACGAAAATATCGCCGTAGGCAACGTGCGGCCCGCCATGAATGTTCAGAATCAACGGATATTTTTTATGAGCGTCGAAATTTGGCGGCTTTTGCAACCATGCCTGTATATGTTTGCCGTCGAAACTGTCGTACCAAATCTCTTCCGGTTCGGTGAGATTCAATTTCGATAACAGCTCGTCATTCACATTCGTTAACTGGTTAGGTGTTGCGCCAGGAGTTGCGCGATCGAGGACAAAAAGATCGTTAACGCGAGTCGGCGTCGAGATGACATAGACCAGCTTCGAAGCATCAGGCGTCGCGCGAAAACTCATTACGCCGTGATTTCCGGAAGTGAGATCTTGCACTGAGCTGCTTTTACCGCGGTCACCGTCCCCGGCTACAGTTGCGCCAAATAGCGCGAGATTTCGTTTTCCTTCCTTGGAATAAACCGCGATGAGCCCTTTTCCATCTGCAGTCCAGATCGGCTTGTTTGCTCCGCCGGCCCGCGGCGACGAGCTGTCTCCGATAACGAAACCATCGATGTCGAAATCAAAATTCGCGGTGATGTTTCGTGGTTTTGCGTTCGGCGAGAGATTAAGGACCCACAGATCTGGCTCTGTATATGAATTAATCGGCTCGTTGGTCGCGGCGACGAATGCGACCTGTTTGCCGTCGGGACTGAGGGACAACGCGCCTCCGCCCGGTCCGAATTGCGTGTTGAGATCGATCGTAGTGATTTTGATCGGTTTGCCGCCGGCTGCAGGCACAGAGTAAAGATCCGTTCTCGGTAGTTCGTAATACGGTTCGTCGATCCGGCTCGAGGTGAAATAAATTTGCGAGCCGTCCTTCGACCAAATCGCATTGTCTTCATCGAAGCGACCAGTGGTCAGCTGACGCGGTTTCACTTTCTCTTCGGCGCTCCGTGGCGCGGTCACGATCCAAATATGAGCCGGATGTTTTGGATCGATGTAACCCTCATTGTCTTGTCGATACACCGCGCGCGTGATCACGCGCACATCGCTCTCGTGCTCGTCTGTACCCGGGGTCGTTGCCCCCGGTCGCCCGGGCTTAGCCGCAGACACGTTGTTCGACGTAGGCTTACCAGTGGCGGTTGACCGTGAGCCGGGATCACCGCTCCCGGTTTCAGGCTTCTTAGACTGTTCCCCGCTTTTTTTCTTTTCCTGTTTCGCAAGGTCCTCCGGGTTCGTATCGCTTGTAAACGCGATGCTTTTTCCGTCTGGCGCCCAGACCGGACTGCCAGCGCCTCTCGGCAAGTCGGTAAAAACAAAGGAATCGCCGCCGGCCATCGGTAGCATTGCGAGCTGTGGCGGTTCAGGCTTGCCATCTTTTTCGGTAGAACGCAGGAACAGCAGGAATTTTCCGTCCGGTGACCAGCGCGGCGTGCTGTCGTGATCGCCTTTTGTCAGTTGACGCGGCGCTTCGCCGCCCGCCGCCGGCACCGACCAAATAGAAGTGTTATAGCCTTCCTTCTTCTCGTTGACGGTGACGCGCACAAATGCAACGCGCGCGCCATCCGGCGACACCTGCGGATCGCCGATCCATACAAAATCCCAAAGATCTTTCTCAGTGATGTTGCGCTTTTCGGCCAGCGCGGTACCGATCCCGAGAGCCAAACAAATGACGAATGACGAATGACGAAGCGCGAACAAATGACGAACGGTCGAACGATCAAACAACTTCGACACTGTCATTCTGAGCGAAGCGAGGAATCTCTGATCCTTCTCGTTGCGATGGGCGCCAAGAGAAAAAAATCTGAGATGTTTCGCTTCGCTCAACATGACAGGCTTATGGCTGCTGGGAATTGCGAGTGAGAAACGCTCGTTTGTTACGCGTTCAGGCTTCGTCATTAATTCGACATTCGACATTCGGATTTCGCCATTCGCGGCCGCGCGGAGCGGCCGCGTTCACATGTGCTCGATCACGTTGTCCCCGAACTGCGAGCACTTGATTTCCGTGGCGCCATCCATCAAACGCGCGAAGTCATACGTGACTCGTTTGCTTTCGATCGCGCCGCTCAATCCTTTGAGAATCAGATCAGCAGCTTCCGTCCAGCCCATGTAACGGAACATCATTTCACCGGAAAGAATTACCGAGCCGGGATTTACCTTGTCCTGGTTCGCATATTTCGGCGCGGTGCCATGCGTAGCTTCGAAAACGGCGTGGCCGGTGATGTAATTAATATTTCCTCCGGGCGCAATGCCGATTCCTCCCACTTGCGCGGCGAGCGCGTCGCTCAAGTAATCGCCATTCAAATTTAGCGTGGCGATAACGTCGAAATCCTCGGGCCGCGTCAATACCTGCTGGAGCGTGATGTCGGCAATCGCGTCCTTGATCACAATTCCCGCACCCGGTTTTCCCATCGGAATTCTGCACCACGGTCCCCCCTCGAATTCTTCCGCGCCAAAATATTTTTTTGCGATTTCAAAACCCCAATCGCGGAATGCGCCCTCCGTAAATTTCATGATGTTGCCCTTATGCACCAGCGTCACGCTCTTGCGCCGGTTTTGAATCGCGTACGAAATCGCGCTGTGAATCAGACGCACACTGCCTGAATAACTGACTGGTTTGATCCCGATTCCTACACACACGTCGTCGCTCTCCGATGCGCCGACCATCTTCCAAAAAGCCTTGGCTTTTTCTTTCGTGCCGAACCGAACCTTCTCGAACTGTTTCGGGAATTCCTTTTGCAGAAAATCGAGAACTTTTTGCGCCTCAGGCGTGCCCGCTGCGTATTCGATTCCGGCATAAATGTCTTCCGTGTTTTCGCGGAAGATCACCATGTTCACTTTTTCCGGATGTTTGACGGGCGAGGGGACGCCTTTGAAGTACTGAATTGGCCGGAGGCAAACGAAAAGATCCAGCAACTGCCGCAGCGCAACGTTGAGCGAGCGAATGCCGCCACCCACCGGCGTGGTGAGCGGTCCTTTGATTCCGATTAAATACTCACGGAATGCTTCTACCGTGTCGTCCGGCAGCCATTGGTCGAATTTGTCCTTCGCTGCTTGACCCGCGAAAACTTCGAACCACGAGATCTTCTTCCTGCCGGCATATGCCTTTTCGACTGCCGCATCGAAGACGCGCTCACTCGCTGCCCAGATATCCGGCCCTGTCCCGTCTCCGCGAATGAAAGGAAGGATCGGTTGATCCGGCACATTCAATC
>JBARAJ010000177.1:0-4049 GCA_049791915.1 Candidatus Udaeobacter sp. | reverse complement strand
CTGGCCCTGAGATCTGGAAACAAACCGAAGGCAAAGTCAGCGCGTTCGTTGCAGCTGTTGGTACCGGTGGCACGCTGGCCGGGGTGACCACTTACCTAAAGGAACAAAATCCGGATGTTGAGATCGTATGCGCCGATCCGTACGGCGCGGCGATGTGGTCCTGGTTCACCAACGGCAACTTGCAAACGAACGATGGTGATTCTATCGCGGAAGGTATCGGACAGGGGCGTGTCACAAAAAATATCGAAGGCATCAAAGTCGATGGCGCTTATCGCATTCCGGATCAGATCGGCCTAACGATCGTTTACCAGCTTCTGCGCGAAGAAGGTTTGTTCCTTGGCTTATCTAGCGGCATCAACGTTGCCGGTGCGGTGCGTCACGCAAAAGAATCCGGCGCCGGCCGAACCATCGTTACGATCCTTTGCGACTCGGGCCACAAATATCAATCAACGCTGTTCAATCGCGACTGGCTGGCTTCCAATCATCTCGATCCGGATCTTCGATTGGAATCGGTTCTAGACCCCTAGGTGTTTAGTCGCCCAAAGGCGTCATCTCACAAACCAGCCTGGGGCAGCGCCCCAGGCGGTCAATGGTATCATCTGGCCAGCGCTGAAGGCGCGACTCAACAATTCGCTGATGAAACGCGCTTTCAGCGCTGATTTTGGCCTGCAGAACACCTGGAGCGTTGCCCCCAGGCTGGTATGCGCCGCGCCGTTAGCGCTAAAGAAGTAAATCTGAAGTCTCTGTGAGGAATCAGGAATCCATTTGTCCGGCAAAGAAATATTTCCTGCTTTCCTGGATTCCTGATTAGATCTTTTGCGCCCTGCTTTGAAAGCGTGGCCGTTGCTTCGCCGCGTATAAACCATCCTCTGGGTGGCGGAAATCATGTCGTTTACGCGGCTTCGCATCCATTGCAGCGTGGTTAGATTTTTCGAGGCGAGTGTTTGCCGTTACGGACGAGGCGGCGGGGTCGGACGGGGCCTTGGTGTGGCATGGAATCTCGGGGTTGGAGTAGGTCTTGGCGTAGCCGTCGCAGTTGCGGTCGCTGTGGCCGTGGCTGTCGGTGTGGCGGTCGCTGTCGCAGTTGCCGTCGGCGTGGCGGTTGCTGTTGCCGTGGCAGTCGGTGTGACGGCAGCCGTTGCGGTTGGAGTTGGACTTGCAGTTGGTGTCGGCGTCGGCGTGCCCCCTGTGAGCACGAGTGGGTTCGCGTAAAGGTCAAACGCGTGCAACGTGCCATTCGGGTTCGTGCCATCGCAGTTCGCGTTGTCCGCCCACATTGCGTAGAGCTTGCCAGCGAACGCGGTCAGACCAACGTAGTCACCAAAGTCGATGCCATTTTGCGCGTCCGCCGCGTTCGAGAACCCGCCGCTCAAGCGCCTGTTCGGTGCCCACGTCGCGCCGCCGTCGGTGGTGAAGGTGCCGTAGTATTCAGCGTCGTCGTTAGGAATCATGTTCGTTCCGCCTGGACCAGGCACGCCATTGTCATTGCGACAATCGTGAAAGCCCACTGCCACGATGCCGCTTGTGGGATCGAGAGCAACGTAAGGCAAAAACTGGCTGTTCGTGGTCGCGTCGTCGTTCACGCGCACCGCCGCGCTCCACGTCGCGCCGTCATCAGTCGACGTACGCATCTCGATATCCGTGTCGTTGCTCTCGTTGATTATCTCGTCGGTGTACACCAGGTAAATGCGGTTGTTGAACGGCCCACCGGTCGCGTCCCATACCACGCCGGCCTCAGCGTCGATCGAGCGCCCGCTCTGCGCTGGGATAAAATCGAAGCCGCCGACATTGGTCGACGAAACGGTGATCTGCGGGCCGAAACCACCCGCTCCCAAACCGTCGGCGTCTACGTTGGCGTAGATCGTCGCCGGGCCCTGTCCGCCAGTCGGGCTCTGATACGTCACGATAACCTTGCCGCCGTTCGGGCCAGGCCCAACGGCGATACCGCCGAAGCTACCACTCGCTGACGGGATCGTCTGTAGCGCGTTGAACGGGCCCCAACTACCCAGACCTGTTACTGGCGCCCCGCGCGCTACCATGCTTCCGCTAGAGTTCCAGTCGACCCACACGCTGCCGTTGCCCACAGCGATCGAAGGTTGGTCAATGCTGCCGGTGCCCACGGTTACGGGTGCACTGAATGTGGCGCCGCCGTCTGTGCTCAAAATCACGTTGATTTGGTTAACGCTGTTGTTGATGTAGACGAAGAAAAGGTTACCGAACGTGTCCCAGGCCGCCTGTCCGTCGCAGCACGCCACACCCGTGGCGATCGTGCCGCGCGTCCAAGTCGCGCCGGCGTCCGTTGAGTACGCGCGGAAGATGCTATTTGAGTTGGTGTTCGAGGTGGCTACGAGGTTGTTTGGGTTAGTCGGGTTGACGTTTATGAAACTCTCAGCCTGATTGCCGGTGGTGGCGCTGACGTTGACAACCGCCTCGAGGCAGGCCAGCGGGTTGAACAGCAAATCGGTCGGTTTCGGTGCACGCTCTTTGGGCATTATGCATTTGCGGGTACCATCGGGCACGTCGACGCCGCCGTTCGCCGCCGGCATCCGAGCGTGCAAGATGGATGTGACCGGCGTAACGAACGCGAAAACGACGGCAATGGCAGTCAGGTGCAGACGTGTGTTCATATGTGTGTTCCTATTGATGCGGCGAGTAAGAGTGGATTGAAGAGAACTCGCAAGGGACGCGATTGTTGAAGGATATCCGAACGAGTGTCGAGCGTTATTTTGAGTGCGAAGATCTTGGCGCCAAGCCGGCGTGACGAGCGACAAATCAATCAAGAGCGCTCTTGCGGCGCAAACTATTATTGACAATCGACGCCCGCTTCGGTGGAGTGAAAATATGAAAACTCCACGATTCATTCTAGCACTGTTTGCGTTGACAGTTGCTTTGGCTCCACAATCGTCCAAAACCTTATTCGCGCAGCCGAGGCAAGGCGCCTACAGAGCCACACTCATTTCGCCAAGACCGGGACAGGTTTTGAGCCCTGGACAAGTTGTGAGGATTGCATGGACGGCGGACTTTCCAGACGTGGACCTGACTATGTGTGAGACGGAAATTCTTCTTTCGCTCGATGGCGGCAGGACGACCTACATGCGTCTCACAGAGTCGCGCAATCCGAAGGTGCAATATTTTGATTGGATTGTCCCGAATGCGCCCACCAACACAGCGGTGCTGAACATTCGTTTCGGATGTCTGAATATCTACCCGGAAACGCCAAGCCTTCAGCTTCAATCCGTTTTTGTGATCAGCCCGACAGTGAGTAATTGATTTTTATTTTCTTCGGCGCCTGGCCGAAGCAATGAGGCTAGACCGGTCTCCG
Organism: Candidatus Udaeobacter sp.; assembly: GCA_049791915.1. Classification (GTDB taxonomy): domain Bacteria; phylum Verrucomicrobiota; class Verrucomicrobiia; order Chthoniobacterales; family UBA10450; genus Udaeobacter. The sequence continues at coordinate 727 of JBARAJ010000177.1, read as the reverse complement.
ATTGACAGCGGTTGGGAAGCAGAGGTCGTTACTCTGTCCTGCTATGAACCTCCTTCGTCAATGTATCCTACCCTTGCTCCTTGCATCACTAGGCCTCATTGCTCTCGCGACCATGATTCCGGCACAAATGACTAGTGGAGAAACAAACAGCCCTGTTACCGATGCATCGTTAAGAGCTAATGCGACAGCGCTGCAGAAAAAAGCCACTGAAGCTCAAGCCCGGATTCATGGAAACAAAGACGATCGCGACCAGCTTAAGAGAGCTGTAAAGCTTAACGAGGTAGGTTTGGCCAAAGAAGTCCTCCTCCGCAACGGATTCATCGCTGAAGATTTGGAAAATGCGAAGATTACTCTACGAACGGGCGGAGGTAAGGGAGGTAAAGACGAAATAGAGATATCTGCTACCTGTTGTGATCCGAAGGAAATTACAATTCAACGATCACTGGATTACTTCACAAAATAGCTGTTACAGAGCCAATCAACGCTCTTCAATCGCGATTGACTCGCTTCCAATCATCTTGATCTGGATCTTCGGTTGGAACGGTTCTCGACGGCTAACCTGAAATTTTTGAATCAGGAGATCAGGAACCCACCTTCCCGGAAAAGAAATGTTTTCCGGGTTCCTAATTTGATTTCTTCTGAGCCGAATGTTTCACGTGACGAAAGTGACGACGGTATTGGCCAGGTGTGATTTTTAGGGTGCGCTGAAAGACGTTACGCATCGAGT
>JBARAJ010000176.1:0-4466 GCA_049791915.1 Candidatus Udaeobacter sp. | reverse complement strand
TTGCCAGACTAACGAGTTCCACTGCCACTCGTTCACCTCGGCATTCTCGCTGAGCGGGGACGCTCGCCGCGCGTACAGCATCAGCGCGACTTCCTTCACTTGCTCAGGCGAATGTTCTTTGGACGGTGACGTTTGCTCCGCGCTTTGGTCTTTGCCCTTGCGCGTGCTCATTGGTCTGTCACGTCCGGCAGCCGTTGCATGGCGCTGCGCAAATCGTCCGTGGAAAGGTGCGAATACTGCCGCGAGATTGCCGCGCTCTCGTGTCCGACAAGTTCGCGCGCCATGAAATCGGAAACACCGGCAGCTTTGAGCATCGTTACCGCGCTATGCCGCAACGAATGGAACGAAATCTCGCTTGTCTCGCGCGCTTGTGAGCGGCCTTTGCCGGTTGCTTCGTGTCCGCGTGGTGCGACAAGACCGGCGCCAACGAGAAGCTCGCGAAACTGATTGCTCAATGAGCCGGTGCGCTTCGCGCTCGCCGCATTCGGAAAGATGAAAGCGTTTGGATTGTCGCTTGCTGGCAGTGATGCCAAGTAATCAGGGAGCGGTTGCACGAGCGGCAACACGATTCGCCGCCCGGTCTTGCGAGTGGTGAACGCAATCTCGTTCCCTTCAAGATTTACCGCGCGCCATGTTAGCTTTGCCAAGTCGCCGAGCCTTTGTCCGAGATAGAGTCCGAATAACACGAGACCGCGCCATTCGGCATCGTCACCGCACGCTTTCAAGATGCGCTTGATTTCGTCGGGCGTGAAAGCGCGCCTTGCGGATTTGTCGCGCAGTTTGAGCACTGGCACGCGCACCGCTGGATTCACAGCAAGCAGACCTTGCTTGACTGCTTCGCCAAAGCAGACACGCAAGACTTTCACGCTGAGATTGGCGGTCGCGCGCGAGAGTTCTTTTGCTTCGCGATCGCGAAACCGGGCAACGTCGCTCGCTTGCAACGTGGAAAGGTCGCGTTTCGCTTTTGCTCCGATGCACTCAACAAAGCGGTCAACGATGCGCTTGTAACGGTCGTACGTGGACTGCTCCGCTTCGATTGCTTTTGCTTGCAGCCACGTTTCGCCCCACGCTTTGATTGACGCGCTCGGCAACGCTTCCGCGTTGGACGCCATAAGAACATCGCTTACACCTTGCGCGATGACTTCGCGCGCAGCGTCCACGCTAAGCTTGCCGTTGCGTGCTTTGAGCGCGGCCTTGTGCCACGCCCGGCAGATTTCGAGCGCCTGGCGTCTGTCGCGCGTTTTCGTGGAGCGAAAGACGCGGCGGCTTTTGAGACTTTCTGGATTGAAGATTGAGAACGCGCAAAACCAAAAAGGTCTGCCCGGTTGCTTGTGAACGCTTGCCATAGTGCATAAACATAAAGCATAACGTGCACTTGTGTCCAGCGTTGTTTCAACGCGTCCAGTTTCATAGGTAATTCGTTAGGTCAAAAGGTGATCGTTCGTAACACGGGTTCGAATCCCGTTAGGGTCGCTTCGCGCAGGACGACGCGAGTGAAGCGACACGCCTCTGCCATCTCGAAAATTGGGCGGGCAAAAAGCGTTAGGGATTGTTGACCACTTGCGGCGCAGGTTCACTCGCTTCAAGCTGTGCGCTCACCTTCTGTAGACCGGCAGTCAGCGCTTCAATTCCGGATATCAGACCTGCTTATGAGCATCGACCTGTACGAAGTCCGACCGCGCAAGGACAGACGCAGCGTCGATCTAGTTTCCGATGCACTGCCATTCGGTCGGTTGTGGCATGAGGGGCCGGGTTACTGCCGGCAATGCACGAGCACAGATAAAAGCTACGCCGAGTCTCATCTCCGATGCGCTGTCGCGTGCGCTGTCAACGGCTGCGGCCTCGTATGATGTGATGAATTAGGCGTGGCGTTTGGCCACCTTGATTGGAGTAAAGCGAGCAGCACGCGCAATTTCATGGTTTTGATACCCTAATACCCAACGTCATAGAAAAATCTCATCTGCTCGTCAATCCGATTTGCCGCAAGCGCGGACCGCCGATTCAAGTTCCACAAACGCGGTCGGCCTTTCACCTGCACGCACAACGAAACGCTTCCCGTCGTCGCGATGCGCGTCCGCGATCCAGATTGGCCGCCCGTTGGAAGCAATCGCTGGAAACGCAGCCCCAACTCCGAGGCGTGGCTTCAAAATAGAGCACCGTAGGCCCAAAAACGAGCCGAAGTGGCCTTGGAATGAACTCCTACGTTCGCTCTATCTGCCATGGCAGTTGCTTATTTTCGATAGAAAGCGCTGTGTAACTGATTCCTGATTAAGGAGATATCCGTCGCAAAGTGTTATCCACACCGGGCTTAGCGCGACTTGGCACGGATACTGATAACAGAAGATAGCCAGAGTGAGTGCACCAAAGAATAAGAAAAACGCGCCTGTTGCCGGAGAATCAGGAAATCAAAGGCCTAAGCGCAGGAAAGATAAATTGATTCGCCTCGACGATCTGATTCCAGAAAAGGACGTTAAGGGCGGGCGTCAATTACCTTTCGGTGTCACTGACACACCACAACGACAAAACAACCCAAATAAATAATTAGGAAAAATAAAATGGCACAGAGAAAAGAAACCAAGAAGACGATCAAAGTCCGTGACCTGAAACCGAAAAAAGACGCCAAGGGCGGAGTCAATCTCAACACGGTGGGAAGAAACACGGTGGGAAGAAACACGGCGGGCGGCGGCCATAACGTCAACATCCACTACTAAGGAAAAGGCGCCGCGCCACGGTTCGATCCCGCGTGCGGTTCTTGTTTATTTTTTCTCGACTCTCAACAAAGGAGAGTCTCACGAATAAGAAGGGCGGCGGTTCCCCCCCGGTTCCCCCTAACCCCCGATCTTCGTGTTCCCCCCTCGCGCGCGCGCGCGGGGTTGTCGTCAAGTTTGACATGAGGCCCCAACCGTGTTTGGAGTTGAAAATGACTAAGGTTGTGTCGGGCCTGTTGGGAGTTGTCGCAATCGCGTCAGTTGCTTTTGCCGGAACTGAAACTTATTCCGGGAAGGAGATGAAACAGGTGGCACCGCCCCCGTGCCCGGAGTGGTACGCAGATAACGAGTTTAATCTGAGTCTGTGGGGAACGTATGTATTCACCGGGAACGAGTGGCAAAATGATCGTTACCTTGAAGCCGACCATGCTTGGGGTGGCGGTGGAGATCTAAAGTACTTCTTCCATCGTTACTTCGGTGTTGGTATCGAAGGCTGGGCTGTGGATGCAAAGCAGTCGCGCGAAGATATCTTTGCGGACTTCAGCGAGGGCGTCTTTAGAAGTAGCAATCACCACCCGGAGAACAACGCGGTCGGTGCTGTGTTAGGCACGCTCACGCTGCGTTATCCGATCCCCTGCACCCGGTTTTCGCCCTACATTTTTGGTGGCGGTGGCGGAATCTTTGGTGGCGGTCAAAAGCGAGTGGATCGGCGATTTTTTGAAGACGGCGAAGGCTTCGACCAGCTCCAGACCGTTGGTTACACGGACAGCGAAACGCGCGGAATCGGCCAGGTCGGCGGCGGCATAGAAGTCCGCTTCACGCCGCACATTGGCTTTGTCAGTGATTTCAGCTGGAACTTTGTAGATGGACCGAACAATAACTTTGGCATGGTCCGTACGGGGGTGAATTTCGCTTTTTAAAATCGACTGTTAGCGTTTTGCGCGAAATAAGTTCAGTGTGTCTGCCACAACACCCTGCTGTGGTACGCTCAGAGACGATGAATCGCGTGATCAACATCTGGGCTGACGTTATTTGACCGTTTTGCTATCTGGGCTCAGTTTGGGCCGAACAAGCGGCGCGAGAACTGCAAGCTGATTTGCGTTGGCTTCCTTTCGAGATTCATCCGGACACGCCGCCCGAAGGTGCACCGAAGCCGTTTTCGCCGGAGGAGTGGCCACAGGTTCGCGCGAGGCTCAAGCGTTTAGCTCAAGAAGTCGGAGTTCCAATCGACCCGCCGAAACGTAACGTGAACTCACGTTTTGCGCTTGAGACTGCTGAGCTCGTGCGCGCTCGAAAGAGGGACAGCGAAGCCGGCGCTTTTTGCCACGACGTTTCGCGCGCCTTTTTCACGGAACACGCCGATATCTCGAAACGCGAGGTCATCGTCCCAATCGCTGACCGCTTCGGCATCTCTGCTTCAGACGTGGAAACCGCCTGGCGCGAGCGCCGGTTTTCTCCGACGGTCGACGCGTTCATCGAAGATGGGCACAAGGTCGGCGTCACGGGCGTCCCAGCCATGGGGTGGCCGAATCGGCGGGCGATCGTCGGAATGATGCCGCCGACAGAGCTCGCATTTCGACTTCGCAACGGTTGATTATCTAACCACTCGATGAAGCCACCGGCCCGATGGCGAAACAACTCCAGCGTGTTTGTCACGACACCCTGCCGTGGCTTATCTCTGTCTCGTTAGACCCAAGGCCGATGCAAATTGAATATCTGGCTGACTGTCCTGCGCACATTTCAGAGCTGGCACGACTC
>JBARAJ010000175.1:0-7087 GCA_049791915.1 Candidatus Udaeobacter sp. | reverse complement strand
GCACGGCTTGTGCGCTGCGGCGACCGCTGTGACAATGAACGATCAACGTTTGCTCGCGGTTCAGTTCGTCTGCGTGCTCGGGGATTTCACCGAGCGGGATCAATTTCGCGCCATCGATTCGTGCGATCTCAAATTCGAACGGCTCCCGTACATCGATTAAGTCGAACGCTTCGCACGCGTCCATCTTTCCTTTCAATTCCTGCACCGATATTCCAGGAACGCTTGCGTCGTCCCGCATCCCGCAAAACTGATCGTAATCAATCAGCGCAAAGATTGTTGGGTTTTCGCCGCAAACGGGACACTGCGGATCGCGCCGCAGCTTTAGCTCGCGAAACGTCAGCTTCAGCGCGTCGAAGTGCACCAGGCGTCCGATCAACGGTTCGCCGATGCCGATGATCAGCTTGATCGTCTCAATCGTTTGGAGCATGCCGATGATGCCGGGCAAGACGCCAAACACACCAGCTTGCGCGCAGTTCGGGACTGACTCCGGCGGAGGTGGCTCCGGAAACAGACAACGATAACAAGGCCCGCCCAACTGCGGCGCGAACACCGTCGTTTGGCCCTCGAACCGAAACACCGAGCCGTAGACATTTGGCTTCCCCGCAAAAACACAAACGTCGTTGGACAGGTAGCGCGTGGCGAAATTATCGGAGCCGTCCACAACCACGTCGTAGTCAGCGACGATTTGCGGCGCGTTTTCGCTGGAGAAACGGCACTCGTGCAATGTGATTTCGATGTCCGGGTTGATGTCGCGCAGCCGGTCGTGCGCCGATTCAAGCTTGCTGCGGCCGATGTCCTTTGTTCCATGAAGAATCTGCCGTTGTAGATTGGTGAGATCGACACGGTCGAAATCGACGAGCCCAAGTCTTCCCACACCGGCTGCTGCCAGATACAGCGCAGCAGGGGAACCCAAACCACCGGCGCCAATGCATAGAACGCGCGCTGCCTTGAGTCGCTTCTGTCCCTCGACAGTGACTTCAGGCATGATGAGGTGCCGGGAATAACGTTGCAGTTCCTCCTTCGTTAGGGCGGCATCCGAAACCCTTTCTGCCGCAATGACACTCTTATGCATCGCTATAAATTAGCATGGCTCGGATTTAGAGCATACGCGTGCGTTGTCCATGCGCGGACGAGTATGGAACACAAAGCCGGTACTTCGCCGACTATATTTGACTGATCCAAGTCGGACCAATCATCAAGCTACTCCGTTACAGTGACCGGCGTCCCTACGGATGCGTGTTCGAAAAACTGACTTGCCATTCCCTTTGGTATGCGAATGCAACCATGCGATGCAGCAAACGGTGGAACATATCCCTGGTGCATCGCGTAACCGCCTCTGAAGAACATCGCGTACGGCATCCTCGCGCCATCGAAATGGGTTCCTTTCGGCTGGCGGTCCTTTCGTGAGTCGATATTTGACCTAACGACATTTCCAGAACCATCCACGTAATCGCCGAATTCGGTTGAGACATGGTCTACATCCTTTGTTAGGACTGTGTAGTGACCGGGTGGAGTGCCAAAACCAGGTTTACCAGTGGAGACGGTTGTTTCGCCGACCAAAGTTTTGCCTTTATAAAAGTAAGCCTTCTGCTCGCTTGTGTGCACGACGATCCGTGACTTTCCGGAAGCGCCTTCGTCGTGCCACCAGCCTGCGGGCGCGGCGCGCGGATAGAAGCCGGCTCCCGCCCCATACGGCTCTGGGTACTCTTCGCAACTGCAAATAATCAGCGCTGCGAGCAGCGTGCCTGCAATTCTCAGTATTCGGCCATTATTCACAAAGCGGCGGATACTATTCAACGGAAGATTACTCATTCAACTGTAAAGTCGGTTTTAATCGGCCACGTGGTCGCCTCGAAAAAGCTCCGGGATTCTGCCGGCGGGTAGAGCCGTTAGGTTCAATCGGTGGAATCCAGTTCGGAAAAACGGCTGCGCACGAAGTTTAATCTGCCGGCGATGACGCAGTTTGACGCTTTGCCCGCGCAGAAATACGCTCATGTCTATGACCAGAGTGCAGTCGCCGATTAATATAGAGAAGTGGATCGAAGAGAACGCCGAGAAATTTAAGCCGCCGGTGAGCAACCGGTATCTGTATGACGGCCGTGATTTTTTTGTGATGGTCGTCAAAGGCCCCAACGCGCGGAACGATTTTCATCTCGTTGATTCGGAAGAGTACTTCTATCAGCTCAAAGGCGACATTAAGGTGCGTATCCGCGAAGGCGACCGCATCGTTGATCACATTGTCCGCGAAGGCGAAACGTTTTTCATTCCGCCGAATGTGCCGCACTCGCCCCAGCGCCCGCCAGACACGATTGGGTTGGTTGTGGAGCGGCGCCGTCTGCCGGGTGAAAAGGAGCACGTCATTTTTTACTGCGAAAATTGTGGAGCACTGGTGGAGGACATCCACTTCGATTGTGCAGACATCGTCGACCATTTTAGCAAGGCAATGCTCGAATTCTGGAGCGACGACGCGCGCCGGACCTGCAAGAAGTGCGGTAAGAAAGTGGAAAAAGCGCAACAGGTAAAGGCGCTGTAACGCGTTACTGTGGGGCGTCTGTACCAGGCGCGTTTCGACATTGGCGTTTCACAGAAACGCCCTACAATTCCAGCCCGTGAAGATCGATCTGCACACCCACATTTTGCCACGCGACTGGCCGGACCTCGACGCGAAATACGGCTACGGCGGTTTTGTGCGGCTGGATCATTACAAGCCGTGCTGCGCGCGAATCATGCTCGACGACCGGCTGTTTCGCGAAATCAGCGACAACGTATGGGAGCCAACGCGCCGAATTGAAGAGATGGACACGAATGAGGTCTCGATGCAGGTCCTTTCCACAGTTCCGGTGATGTTCAGCTATTGGGCAAAACCGACTGATGCGCTCGATCTTTCCAGGCGGCTAAACGACCACATCGCCGAAGTGGTTCGTGATCATCCGACGCGCTTCGCCGGTCTTGGAACCATTCCAATACAGGATCCCGACATCGCGGCAGGCGAACTGGAACGCTGCGTCCGGGAACTCGGGCTGCGCGGCGCGCAGATTGGAACGCACGTAGATGCAAATCCGGATTTCGGACGCGTAGATACTCTGAACCTCGATAACGCAGCGCTTCAGCCGATATGGAGCGTCGCCGAAGAACTTAATGCTGCGCTCTTTGTTCATCCGTGGGACATGCTGGGCAGCGAGCGCATGCCGAAATACTGGCTGCCGTGGCTGGTTGGAATGCCGGCAGAAACGTCTCTCGCGATTTGTTCCATGATTTTTGGAGGCGTGTTCGAGAGATTTCCGAAACTACGCGTCGCGTTTGCGCACGGCGGCGGCGCGTTTCCATTTACCATCGGACGCGTCGATCACGCATTTCATGTGCGCCCTGATGTGGTGGTGCCGGAAAACACCACCAGTCCACGTCGCTATCTCGCGCATGACGGCATGCCGGCCCAATTTTACGTTGATTCACTTGTCCATGACGCCGACGCGCTGAGGCTGCTTCTCAAATTGTTCGGCGCCGAACGCATCGCATTCGGTTCCGATTACCCGTTCTCGTTAGGCGAAACGCATCCGGGAAAACTCATCAACTCCATGAAGCTTCCGGAAAAAGAGAAAGCGCAACTGTTTTCCGGGACGGTACGGGAATTCCTCCGGCTATAATTCAGTTCGATTCGACATTCGTGCTTCGTCATTCCGCGGCACGACTGCGCCGCAGTCACATTTCATGCCGGATTGCCCAGAGATCGTGAAAGACCGGTCTGAATAACGATTCCTTTAAAAACGCGACGCCCGGCGATCCGCCTGTGCCTTTCTTCGCCCCGATGGTGCGCTCCACAAGTTTCACGTGTCGATAGCGCCACTCCTGCAGGCCTTCGTCAAAATCGGTCATCAGTTCGAAAAGGATCGAGCATTCGGGCGAATTTTTGTACAAGCGTAGAATCTCTTTCTGCACTCGTTCGTCTGGCCCATTCGGTTGTGTCACATCGCGATTCCTCAACTCAGTCGGGATCTGTGCCCCCCGCGTCTCAAGAAAATCATAAAAGTGATCCACCACCGTGCGTTCATGGAGCAGTTGGTTCATCCGTTCGTAGCCCGGAAAATCAGGCTTCAGATACTTGACCGTCGATGCCCGCTTGTATCCGAGCGCGAACTCAACCTCGCGAAATTGCACGGATTGAAATCCCGATGCTGTCTCCAGACGGTCGCGGAAACTCGAAAACGACGATGGCGTCATCGTTTCGAGAATGTCGATCTGCGCCACGAGTACTTTCATGATGGTGCGCACGCGCTTGAATGTGTGGATCGCTCCGAAGAGTTCGCCGGCGGAAAAATCGCTCTTTATTTTGGCAAACTCATGCAGCAATTGCTTAAACCAAAGCTCGTACGTCTGATGGATAATGATGAACAGCGTCTCATCGTGCTCCGGCGGGCTGGAGCGCGGTTTCTGAAGCGAAAGCAGTTTCTCCAGATCGAGATAACTGGCGTACGTCAGCGGCGGCATACGCTCATGCTCGCTTCAACGCTCCAACGTTTCAACGATTTAACGATTCAACGCGGCGAAGCCATACTTCAGAGATTAAGAGGAATCCAGGCATAGCCTAAGTGAGGGACTCAAAAAGCACTCTGGATTCCGCCTCATTCGCGACGCTTTGAAATTCTCTTCACAGTTTCACGTTTTGTTTTAGCATGAAAACTATAGGAACGCGGACGGGGGAGGGCCGCGGACGTAACGATGAGGTTCCCATGACGGGTTTCCCGCTGAAAAATACCTTCCTTCTCTTCACGACCGTTCTTGTTTCTGCTTCGCCTCCCAGTGTTCATTTTGCTCAAGCCAATCCCTCTTCAACGCCGACAGGTTCTCAGGCGAACAAGCCATCGTTGCTCGAGCAAGAGTCGCTGGTCTCGCATGTCGAATCTGGTAAATACAGTCAAGTCCGGATGAAGCCGGAAGTGAAAGTCTTAAATGACGATTTTTTTACCCGGTACGCAAAAGACCTTGGTCTGTCGAAAGACGATGGATTCAAGCTGGTTCTTTCAAGAGCGAATCCCCTGTCTCGCGCGAAATCCAAAAACGTAGTCCGCTATCAACAGCGCTACAAAAATCTGCCTGTGATCGGAACGGGTTACGTGCTCCAAACAGATGCGGCGAATCATGTCCTGGCCGCGAGCGGAAAAACAATCTCGGGTTTGAATGTTGATACTAAACCGTCCGTCTCCGAATCCGCGGCTCTGGAGAGCGCAAAACATGCCGTACCAGCACAGATTTATTCCTGGGAAAAGGACGCAACAAAATTTCCCAAAGGAACTTTGGCAATCAGTTTTAAGGATTTTAGAATCAGCCCGAAAAATGCACGGCTCGTTTACCGATTTACCATTTCTAGTGAGAAACCTTCTCAGAGTTACATCGTCGAGGTCGATGCGCACACCGGAGAAGTACTCAACAAAATAAACAATCGGATCTCTGATGTAGTCGATTGGAATCAAAACATTAACGGATGCCAATTCGTCGGGGACGGAACTGACAGAGCGATCTTCCCACTCTGCGACCAGGGAGTTGACGGACAATACCGACTAATGTGTCAGCCCGATTATCAGAGCGGTGACTGTGCCGCCAGGCTCAAGATGATCGATGCACGCAGGCCCAATCCACAAGCACACAACGGGGAGGATCCGAATCAAGACTATGTTTTCGCTGATGAACATCAGCAGACTCCCCCAGTCTTCGCAGAAGCAGAGGATCGAGTCGGGGGCTATCTTTATCTGGCAATGCTTTTTGCCTTGAAGTCTTATTATCTGAACTTTGGCTGGGCAGGTTATGACGGCTCGGGTCAAATCCCGATTCTCAATTATGTCCAGCCAAGTGATGTGCCCGGTGCCGCTGCTTATTACAATGACGACCCCGATTCTCCCACTTTTCGTTCCATCTTGTTTGACCCTACTGCGGCGATACAGCACGACTCAAATAACAATGTAAACATTTTGTATGCGACGTTGATAGCGGGTCATGAGTTCACCCATGGCGTGCTAAGGCAAATGATTCCCGGACTCGTTCACGAAGGAGAAACCGCATCGTTGGATGAATCCTTGGCAGATATTTTTGGCATTTTAGCCGGTTATTACGGTGCATGTTATCCAGCTCAAGACCTTAAAGATTGTCTGAACAAGCTCAATCACCCAGAGATAATGCCAGACCCTCGAAGTAGAGGTCGCCCGACCACATACAAGGGGTTTTATTATTCCGGAAGCGAAGGCTGCAATGGATCAGATACTTGCTATCGCACGCCTGAAAAGACTGTCGCTTGCGATGACAGTAACTACCAATGTGATCCGGACCATCGAAATGGCGCGGTCCAAGATTACATGTTTTATCTCCTGGCTGCCGGAGGCGCTGGAACTAACGATCCTCCTTTGAATCATCCTTATAATGTTGAAGGAATTGGCCCGGACGAAGCTGCGCAGATCGCATTTCAAACCATGCTGGTACGGTTAACGCCCACCTCCACCTATCCTGAGGCTCGCGATGAGTGGATCGCCGCAGCAGAAGATCTTTACGGCGAGAATTCCGAAGAGGTCCGGGCGGTCACGCTTGCCTGGTACGCAGTTGGCATTGGAGATATTATGGACGTATCTCATAACCCAGCGGATGGCGATCAGAACGTCCCACCCTGGCCGGCCACTCTGGAATGGGAGGATCAACCCGATGAAGTTGAATGGGAAGTTCAAGCTTCGACTTCTGCGAGTTTTGACCAGGATTTGCAGACGAAACAAACCCCTGTTGCTACCAGGCCTCCTAATGGGTCCGCCTATTCTTCGGTCAATTTCAATCTTAAACCGGACACGAATTACTACTGGCGTGTTCACGCAAAGTTAAATTCTTCCTCCCCAGGAAAGAGCGGCGGTGATTTAACGATTGTCACTCAGCCTTCGCAAGGTGGATCTCCGACAATACTAACAGGCTGGGGAGATTGGTCGCTCGTGCGTTACTTCAAAACCGATACAAGGGCGTCCACGTTGAAGTCTCCTATAGGAACGTCGCCAAAGGTTTATCCCTGGAACGGTGAATTCAAATGGAACAGCGTGGAGGGAGGCAAACAATACTGGCT
>JBARAJ010000174.1:0-3259 GCA_049791915.1 Candidatus Udaeobacter sp. | reverse complement strand
GCGGCGAACCGATCTCCTCTTCGCCTTCGGCCACCAACACCAGGTTTACCGGCATCTTCTTTCCCGCGCCGCGAATCGCGTGCAGGGCCGCGAGAAACGCCGCTTCCGGTCCCTTCTGATTCACCGCGCCGCGACCGATCATCACTTTTCCGAGAGGCGACTTATCCACGATCCGCGCTTCGATCGGCGGCGACGACCACTCCGACGGATCGAACTGTTTCACATCGTACATGCAGTAGAGCCCGACGGTTTTCGGCGCACCGGCGTCGAGCGTCGCGAACACGCCGGGCTTGCCATCTGTGTTGATTACCGTCGCGTTTTGAAATCCCGCATCGCGGACGAGCTTCGCCATGTACTCAGCGCCCTCCGGATATCCACGGTCCTCTGCTGCGATGGAGACCTGCGCAATCCAATCCTGCAACCGCTTCACCGCCTCGTCGTGGCGTTTGGTGATTTCGGCTTTGATGTCGGCGTGTTCAGTGTCCGCTGAGTAACAAAGTGGGTTCGCTGTCCAAAGCAGTGCGATAGCAACGCCTCCGAGAAAGAAAAATTGCATTCGTTTCATGCGTCTTGAATGCGACACGACTGCATTGGTTTCAAGCGAAAATCTGGGCTTGTGCCGCGGTCGATTGCACTCACGCCGTCTCTCCACCTGAGCCGAAAGCCGTCCGGTCCAGATAGCGCAACAGTTTGCGTTGGTTGCTGATTAGTCGACGACTTCGGTCGTTAGGCAACTTGCGGCAGGCGCAACGCATTTCCGTCCAACTCCCATCGGAACGGACCAGTTCGACGTGCCATCATGCGCTCGAGCCAGCTCCCGCGCGATGCCCAGACCCAATCCATGCCCTGGCACGCGTGCGCCGCCGCGCACCCGGAAAAAACGCTCGAATAACAGGCCAGCGCGCTGATAAAGGCTTCGACCAGCTTCAAGCCGTGCCAAACGTTCCCGTTCCCAGACGCGCTCGCACAATTCGGTCCGGCTAAAGATGCGACCGGGTTCGCGCATTAGCACGCGCAACAACGTGAGTTCTCGCGCCGATAACTCGATCCGGCGGGTGCCGCGATACAGTTTTCTGTCGACCAGGTTCAAAACCAAATCGCCGATTTGCAACTTGATCGGCGCTTCCTCGGGAAAACGTCGCCCGAGCGCACCTACTCGTGCGACCAGTTTCTGCATTGCGAAGGGCTTCGCGAGGTAATCATCCGCGCCCAGTCCGACGCAGGTTCACTCGATCGCTCACCTCGCCCCGTGCGGTCAAGATAAGGACACGAGTGTCGATCTTCGCCGCGCGCAAATGTCGCAGCATCTCGAAGCCATCCATCTCTGGCAGCATCACATCGAGCACGATGAGATCGTACCGCTTCAGGCCCGCTTTTGCCAAGGCGGTCTCTCCGTCGTGGACCATGACAGGCTCATGGCCAGCTTTAGTGAGGGCGCGAGAGATATGCTGGGCAAGGCGAACTTCATCTTCGACGACTAGAATTCCATAAGGTCCAAATGCGACCGACCCCGCTCTAAGACCGGAGCAACACGGCGACCGCCCGATTCAACACAGTAGGCGCTAAAGGCGACGTGAAAATCACAAGGTTGTGTCTGTCTCGACGAGCGACTGACGGGAAATTTAAAGTCAACAACAGCCAACCTTCGCGTGCACTACTCGCAACTAAAGCGCCAACGTTTCCTGCTTCGGAGTTGATCCTGCTGTGCTGAGGTTAGCGAATTTCTTCACGAGATCATCGAACTTGGCCACATAATAATCGACGTTTTCGTCGCGGCTCTGCGGATCGAAATCGCTCGCTAGTTTGGCAGCTTCGTATGCGGGAACCTTCTTCGGCGTAGCCTTGATGTAGTAGCTAATCTGATCGCCCGGTCTGTAGTTGCGGCCACTAGCCAGTGCGAGCTCGTACGCCGCGGCGCGATTACGTGCTGAGCCGGCGATCTTGGAGCGGTACTTGTCGAGTGAATCTTGGAGCGTGTCCGTCTTCATGAGCATGTCGATCTTCCACTCTCGAGTACGGATTTTTCGGTCGAAGTCGTTCCGAAGATCGGCAATGGCTTCCGGTTTGCCCTGCATGATCATCTTGATCATTTGCTCCAGAAAAACGCGCTGGAACTTTTCGAGTCCACGGGATTTCAGCGCTCCGCCTTTGATGATGACGTCGCCGTCTTTCGTGAGAAGCGCGTAATTTTTCGCTTTATAACTGAGCATGGCGTCGAACTGCTCATCGATTTCGACGTCGATCCCAGCCGGCAATTCTTTCGCCAAATCTTTCTGCAAGTTGTCGATGTCGATCTTCTCGGGCGGCACGAAATAAATTCCGTCAGTATCGACCTCAATCACCCGCGCTCCACGCGTGTTAAGCCAGTCGATCATCTTCTTTAACAGATCGCGCCCGATCTGCGTTACACGCGCTGCGGCGTCAAAATCGGCGAAATGTCCCTGCGCGAATCCAAGATAACCGTAGAAGCTGTTGAGCAGAATCTTGAAGGTGTTTTGCAACGCCTGAAGATGATGTTGTCTCGCGGGATCGCGTTCCGCCCGCAGTCTCGCTTTGGCTTCGAGCCGGAAGTTGCGGAGATCCGTGAGTAAATGCCGAAAGATTTGCAGCTCATCCGTCGCCGGGAAGCAGTCGAACTGCAACATGATAGACGGATAAAGCGACGCGACGTCGCAATGCCAGACGTTGCGCGCCACACCGGTGAAGAAGATGTCGGTGTAACCGCCTTCGAATGCGCGCGGCATCGGCAGTTCGGGAATAGAATGGCGTTGCCGAAAATATTCGCGCAGAAACAACGCGTTGATACGCGTGGCATTGCCGCGCACGATCACGTCTTGGTAATTGTAAGGAAAAATTTGCGCCTGCATGAAGTAGCTCGGGCTCAGCAGATCCGATAAGGCCCGCGTTTCACGAACACCGCATAGCGCGCGTCGCTGGAACGTTTCCGAATCGCTCAGGTACGCACGTTCCAATTCCTTCCCGGTAAGCCCTGAAACCTGTTCGCTATCGCAGAGATCGAAATGCCGGGCGACATCCGTGCGTTCGAACCCTGCGAGAGAACGCATGCCGACGTCGTAGAATTGCGCCAGCAAAAATGTGTCGACGAAATGGCGGCCATCGATTGTGAACTTCGGATAATCGATGGTTTTCTCCGCGATTTGCAGTCGCGAGGGACGCGAGCGGAGAAAGCCGCCACTGCGTCCCCAATCGAGTTTGGTTTTCAGTTTCTTCGCGCGGCCGACAAGATAGGGCAGATGAA
>JBARAJ010000173.1:0-2346 GCA_049791915.1 Candidatus Udaeobacter sp. | reverse complement strand
CGTCGTATCCTTGCGAGTACGCGGTGAAAACATCTTCCATATCGGGTTGTACCCAGCGCTCGCCTAATAATCGAATACCGGGAAACGGCCAGTTCTCGCGCCACTTCGTGATCAGTTGCTCGGCTTCCGACGTGTAGAGGCGAAGGCTCCCGCTGCGCAACGAGACGCCAAGCACCTCAGGCACGTCGCGCAACCGCACCAACGCTGGCATAAGAGGCTCGACATCGATCTCAAGTAGGTGAGCGCGAAAGCTCGCCTTCAGTGCGCGCGGTGACGATTTTGCCAGCAGTCGGCCATTCTCGATAAAACCAACCTCAGTGCATCGCTCCGCCTCGTCCATGTAATGCGTCGTAACGAAAATCGTTCTTCCCTCGTTGCTTAGGTCGTAGAGCAGATTCCAGATTTGCTGCCGATGAACCGGGTCGAGCCCGCGCGTGGGCTCATCAAGAAACAGGACCGAAGGGTTGTGCACGAGCGCACAACCGATCGCCAATAACTGGCGCATTCCACCAGACAAATTGTCGGCAGTCGCGTTCCTTTTTTCTTGCAGATCAATTGTGTGAAGTAAGCGGTCGATTCGCTCTTCCAGTTTGGCGCGCGGCACGTTATAGGCGCCCGCGAAAAAGCGAAAATTTTCCAGGACAGTGAGGTCGCGATACAGGCTGAAGCTTTGAGGGACGTAGCCGAACTTGGTGCGCACTTTTTGCCGCTCTTTCCATGTGTCGACCCCTTCAATGGAGGAATGCCCACTGCTCGGATGCGTGAGTCCGCACAGCATTCGCATGGTGGTCGTTTTACCGGCTCCATTCGGCCCGAGAAAACCAAAGATCGTGCCCGCCTCGATTGTCAGAGAGAGGTCCTGCACGGCGTGGACGTTACCGTAGCTTTTGCTCAAGTGACGAAGCGCGATAACCGGGTCATTCATCTCAATCTTTATTGCGGTGATGATCTAAATTTGCAACCATGCCTGCTTGGCCAACAGGTTTTTGTTATGAACCGTGAACCCATTGTACGAATTCGATGCCTGTCCCGGGGCTTGGTTGCCTTGGCCGGTGTTCTTTCCTTGATATCGATTGCCGGCCCGAGAAGCGCTTGCGCGGATCCTCTATCCGAACTCGCTTCGTTCTCAATCTTCGACAAAGTCGATCTGGCGCAACTGGCAAAGAGCGACGTGAAAACGGCGCACGGCGCGCCGATGAGGAATTCGCGTTTTCTCGCCGTCCAGAGCTGCTATATCGCCCCGGGTTCGCCTGCGCAGCAAATGGAGGCCTTGCGCCGGTGGAACCCGACAAAATATCGGGAACTGAAAGTGTTCCTGCACTCTGATCTGTCATCAAACCCAGGGCCGGCTAATTTCGAGAAACTCAAGAACGCGCCGGATAACGCCTCCGTGCGTTCGTTCGTGGCCGCGACCCAGAAACTCAGTCCCGAACTTCAGATCAGCAAAGAGGAGGCAAAGAGGTTTTCTGCTGCGACTGGAGGAGGCGGCGGAGGCGTTGTACCTCCGGCAGTGGTGGCATTCTGGACAGATGTTTTGACCGGACGAACGAAAAGCTTTGTGTCCGGCGGAATGGCGGCACAAGCGCCCTACGATCATGCCGGACCGTCGGTTCGTGCGAGCGAGGAAGTGAACGCTTTATTGCGCGAGCAAGGAAAGATTCGCCAGCAGTTCTCAGGACTGCTTGGAGCCACTGGCATTGGACGCGGCGCTGGTTCGCTGCCAGCCGAGCTTTACTGGGAACTTCTCGACGCTGATGACCACGGCGTAGTGACCTTGGGCGCGTCTTATAACCGCGGAGGAGCAGGCGGAACGTATCAAGCGGCGGATGTCCTTTATTACGCCAGCGGAGGTTACTATGTCGCTCTCACGCTTCATCAGTTGTGGCCTGTCACAGTTGATGGAAAAGCTTCTACGCTCGTTTGGCGCGGAGACATGATTTCGTCCGCGTCCCTAGGGTCACTCCGTGGCGTAGAACGGCTAGGTTCGGAATCAGTGATGATGAAGAATATCACGAAAGCTGTTACTCTCTTTCGCCGGGAGACCGGGGGCCGGTGAACGAATGAAAATGTCCGTTCTGCGATTAGTTATCTTTGTCTCGGCCATACTAGTCTTCTTTGCAGGTCCAACCTTTGCGGAAGAAAGCAACGGTTTCTGGCCTCTGTCTGGAGAGTTTTCTGCCGACGCCACATATGTTGGCGAAGGGGATGTCGAACGCGGCGGGAAACAAATCAATGATTTTGATGAGATCGATTCGGATATCCGCGTCGTGTTAACGCCGCGATTCAAACTTGGCGTGCTGCGACTAGGCGCGGCATGGGAGCGGTTCTCATTTGGCCTTCCAAATG
>JBARAJ010000172.1:0-2166 GCA_049791915.1 Candidatus Udaeobacter sp. | reverse complement strand
TCGGGCACCGGGATTTTAGGCGCAAGAAACTTCTCCCCGAGTAGCCAAACAACGGCAACCGCGAGCAAAAGACATGCAACACCCGCACTCGCTAAAATTGGATTCCGCCGCGACCAGCGGAAAACTCTCGCTGGTGCACGCACGGGCCGCGCGATGATCGGTCGTCTCTCCAGCCAGCGCTCGAGATCTTCCGCGAGCGCACCTGCGGTCTGATACCGCGCTTTGGGATCGCGTTCGAGACAACGCGCGGCAACTGTTTCGAGATCGCGATCGACAGATTGCGCTAATGACCGCAACCTCGGTGCCGGAGTCGCAGCTGCCTGCCGAATAACCGAAAGCGCATTCGCGCCGATGAAAGGCGGCCGGCCCGTAAGCAAATTGAACAGGATCGCGCCGAGACTGTAAATATCCGCCGCGGGACCGAATTGAGCGCCCTCAGCCTGCTCCGGAGCGACGTAACCGGGAGTGCCAAACGTGGTCAGGGTTCGGGTGAGGTCGCTCTCTTTATCGAGCCATTTCGCCAGGCCGAAATCGCTCACCAGCGGCTCGCCGTGCGCGTCCAGCAGAATATTTCCCGGCTGAAGATCGCGGTGAAGAATTCCGTGCGTGTGCGCATACTCGATGGCGCGGGCGATCTTCGCCATCAGCCGCACACATTCGCGCGGTTCGCTGCGAATACCGGCCACGCCAGTGCGCAAGCTTCCTCCGGCAGCGAACTTCATACTGAAAAAGGGAAGGCCGTCCTCTGTTTCGCTCACCTCGTAGACGGGAAGAATATTCGGGTGATCGAGACTGGCGGCTGCTCCTGCCTCACGGCGGAACCGCGCGAGTGTCTCATGCGAATCCGCGTGGTATGTGACCACACGCTTCAATGCCACGATCCGTCCAGAGTGGCGCTGCCGTGCACGGTAAATCACACCCATGCCGCCGCGTCCGATTTCCTCCAGAATTTCGTAATTGCCGAGCCGCCATTCCTTGTCAGGCACATCGGCCTCTCCGATCACGCCCTCGAAAACTTCCGCGGAGGCTTCGACCTCTGCTTCGAAGTTTTCTTTGAGGAGACAACTCACGCAGCAACCGTTGCCAAGACGGCTGGTAGCACCACAATGCTCGCATTTTCCTGCGCCTTCCACGATGCCCGCCACTGAACGCGAGAGATCTGCTGCAGCTTTCATCAGTTAGTCTCTGCCAGCACGGCACAGAGATGGCGAATCTCGTCGTCAACATCCGCCACGTTTTCCACAGTATGCGCGACTTCATCGCGCAAGAACCACCGGTAACGCTTCCGCAAATTGTGGAGCTGCTTTTTGACCATTGTCTCTGCGATTCCCAAAGCAGCAGCGAGATTGGCATACGTTACCTCGCTGCATCCCGGGGCAAGATGAGCGCTCAACGTTTCGAACAGCCGGAGCCTGCCTTTGCCTTCGCATTCCTCGCGGAGACGTTGCAAGGCGTGTTCTACAACTGTTACCGCCCAACGGAGATCAAAAAGTTGCTCCGGTAGAATATACTGGAGGGTCTCAGCCGGGACGGACAACTGCGAGGGCGCCTCGGCCATCCATTCGTCCCAGGAAACGAAGGCCGTTCTCCCACCGCGTTTAACCGCGCGACTTCTTTCGTCGGCATGACTGAGAAAATTCTGGAGCGACTTAAGCAGAAACGAGCGGAAACGGCCGCGATGTTCGTCGGCGCGTCGAAGCCAGTTGCTCTCCAGGATCATGGCGAAAAAATCCTGGGTGAGATCCTGTGCTTCCTCCACGGAGTAACCCTGACGACTGACGAATACGAAGGCGGGCCGCCAGTACGTCCGGCAAAGTTCAGCGAGCGCTTCACGCGTCTTTTGCTCGTCGGCGTTTGAGCCTGCCGCAGAAAGAATCAGGCTCCAATGCGTCGTGTCGAACCCTCGCGGTTCGGCCAAATCCCCCACCGCAGTCTCCCATCTCATCTCAAGCACAGGCTGCCCATTGTCCGATTTTTTTACAAGCGTAAATACGATCCGCCGGAGCGCGGGTGGCAGGGCGTCTATGTCAGCCCGGAATGCTTTCGGGGTTCACAGGATGGAGCGCCATGGACGCGAGCGACACAAACCGGCAGCCCATCTGGACGAGAGAGCGGGGACAAACCAGTCAAACGCCCCGCAAATCGGATGAATCATCCCGGATACAA
>JBARAJ010000171.1:0-56975 GCA_049791915.1 Candidatus Udaeobacter sp. | reverse complement strand
GGCTGAGCTCCGACCTGGTTCATCCCGATGAAGATGGTGGCGTCTTTGGTTGGACAAATCGCGATCCCGCTGCCGAATCCTGCCGTTCGGGCCAACGCGGCGCATCCTGGCCGGCTCGGTTTTCGCCGAATCGACGGCAGAAGGCGAATGTCGTTCCGTAACGAAAACCGCGAACCAATTTTTGGCCAGAAGATTGCTGCTTGAACGGTGATACATTGTACATACAATGAGTCACCGGAGATGATCAAAATGCTCGTGAGGCACGGCAATTCATTCGCCTTGATCCTAGACAAGCCCGTGCTCGAATTACTTAACGTTGATCCCGCTAGACCTGTCGCAATTTCAACGACCGATGGAAAAAGTTTACTCGTTGCGCCATTGAGTGGCGCTCAGAAAAAAACCGCAAAGCGAAAGCGTCCGCGGCAACGTCAGAAACGCAGAGCAGAAAAACAAGGAAGCGTATGATGAAAGCAATATCGATCCTATCGGTCGGTGCGGTGGCAGCAATCAGCGCGGGATGTTCAAGCACCAGGCAGAGTGTCTTAGCCACAGGAGAGCATTATCCGTGGAAGAACAATATCGTGACAACTGTGTTTTGGATCGGCGAAAAGCCGAGCGGAAACAATCCGGTGCCGAACCGCATAAGCTCATGGGACAAAAATTGGACCAGAAGTTACGGCGGATTTGACGATCCAAATCCTGCACATCGGCGCAATTTGATTCCCGTAAAGTTCACGCCTCGACAGAACCCGTTTTACTGCGCCCTCCCATACAACGACAAAGCCGCCACTGGCCATCGACCAGAAGCGCCCCGCGTCGTTCCATGGTTCAAGCAAGCGTACCAAGGCCCCGGCGTTTCCACCTGCAAGGATCGGTGGGTTGCGATTCGCAAGGGAGATCGAACGGTTTATGCGCAATGGGAAGACGCAGGACCCTTCCGCACTGATTATTGGCAGTATGTATTTGGCAATGAACATCCGAAGACAACTCTGAATCGAGGCGCAGGCCTCGATGTCTCTCCCGCTGTGCGTGACTATCTCGGATTAACCGAAACGGATGTAACCGACTGGCGCTTTGTTGAGTTTAGCGAAGTACCGCGCGGGCCGTGGTCGACGCTCGGCGAAAACAACACATTTGTGATTAGCGATCGCAAAACAGGCAGCGAATTGGCCCAGGTGTCAAAGCCCGCCGCAGACCGTGCGGTTGCGCCATAAGCCGGGAAATCGAAACGCCTTCGTCGTTATCTGCGTCGGCAGCCACGCGATGACCGCGTAAGCAATCGCCCGCCTTAGAAAACATTGCGCCGCTTCAGCTCGGCCCAAAAACTCGTATTTGGTTGCACAACATCCGATTCAAAGTCACTCGCGATGCTCCTCGGGGTCGGCCCTCTCTAAATCGCTGAGTCCACGCCGTCTGACCGAGCGAATGGTTCGCGCGAGTAATCGGTTACTCAGACGACTTGCCCGTCCTTCAGCTCACCGATTGAAACGTTTCAATACACCCTCTTTTTTAGACCGAGCTTATGCATATCTTCTCTTGGACACGCGGTGTCGGACTATGGTGGTGATAAGGTCAGACTGTTTATGAGTGGCTTTTTCCAAGAGTTGCAGCGCCGGAAAGTTTATCGCGTTGCGGCCGCTTATGTCGTCGCTGCGGGATTCATCATTCAAATTGGTTCTGCTGTTTTTCCGGCATGGGAATTGCCGATCTGGACGCTGCGTCTTGTCATCGTGCTTTTGCTGATCGGTTTTCCGGTCGCGCTCATCCTCGCCTGGGCTTACGACGTGACGCCGCAAGGAATTCAAGCCACCGCAAAGGTTCTTGGGGGGCATCGCCGCCGCAATATTACTCTCCTCGTCGCCGCCGGCGTGATAATTTCTACCGCTGCTGGATTTCTTCTCTTGCCGCGCGCCTCGGCTCGCAAGATCGACAAATCGATCGCCGTCCTGCCGTTCCAAAATCTGAGCAATGAAAAGGCGAACGCCTATTTCGCCGAAGGCATCCAGAATGAAATTCTGACGAAATTAGCGACGGTTCGAGATCTCAAAGTCATTTCGCGAACCTCGACAGCGAAGTATCAAAGCAAGCCGGACAACTTAAAGACAGTCGCGCAAGAGCTTGGCGTTTCCACTATTCTCGAGGGGACGGTGCAGAGAGCTGGCGACAAAGTTCGCGTGAATGTGCAGTTGATCGATGCTCGCGCCGATGCCCATCTTTGGGCGAACAGTTATGATCGTGACTTTAAGGATGTTTTGGCAGTTGAGAGCGAGGTCGCAGCGCAAATCGCGGACGCCTTGAAAGCGAATCTCTCGCCGAGCGAATCGCAAGTCATGGCCGCGGCGCGGACAGAGAATACGGAAGCTTATGATCTTTTCCTACGCGGTCAGTATGAGTTTCACCAGGCAGAGAGCAGTCTGGCCGCAGACGCCTACGATCGTGCCGACGCGTTTTACGTACAGGCGCTGGCACGCGATCCAAACTTTGCCGAGGCCGCCGCGGAGCTCGCACGCAATCGACTATCGCGACACTGGTTCGTCTCTCCTTTGGCGCCAGCGGGATTAGAGGAAGTGAAGTCGCTCATTGACCGCGCTCTGGCGCTGGCCCCAAATTCTCCGGAAGCGCACTTTGCGCTGGGATTATTCTTTTATTGGGGTCATCGCCAATACGAGAACGCGCTGGCAGAGTTCAACCGCACACTGGAATTGCAACCTAACAACGCCGACGCGCGGGCGTTTTGCGCCTGGGTTTATCGCCGGCGCGGTGAATGGGAGCGCTCACTGGCCGATTCTCAACGAGCGGAGGAACTCGACCCGCGCGACGCCAGCATCCCGACCAATATCGGAGTGACCTACAATGTATTGCGCCTCTGGAAGGATGCGGAGCGTGCTGAATTGCGAGCTCTCGCCATCGATCCACACAACACGCAGGCAGCGATGTTCCTTGTCGGCACTCGCCTCTCCACGACGGGCGATGTCGACTCGGCGCGGCGAGCACTCGATGATTTTCCAGAGCTGATCAAAGGAATCCCCGGCGGCGCCGGCGGACCCCGTGGCGCTACCGGAGCCGGCGACATTAGTGCAGTCATTGGCTGGCCGGCTTACCTCGGCGTGATCGAAAGACGTTTCACCGATGCTTTTCAAACTGTCGAGAAGAGGGTGGTCAACGACGATCGCGCACATCTTCAACAGCTTGCCGGGCGTGTCGCCATTCGCGTGCTGGCGGGAGATCCTGAGGCAGCCAAATCGATGGGAGAAGAAGTGCTGCCGTTACTCGAGGCCAGATTCAGAGAGCGCCCGGATGACACTTTCACGATGACGGAGCTATCCTGGGTTTACCTCGCCTTGGGACGCAATGCCGATGCGCTGCGCCTTTCCAGACAAGCGGCGGATACAATCTCCCTCGAAAAGGATGCTCTGGCCGGCGCAAATTTCCAGGTCGGGCTCGCGCAAATCGAGGCACATGCGGGCGCACCCGAGGAAGCCATTAAGAGGCTTCGACGTTTGCTCTCAATTCCGGCGGGCGGGGCAGCGTCCATCGCTGTTATGAAGATGGACCCGGTCTGGGACCCGATCCGTAGCCGTCCTGATTTCCAGCAACTGCTCTCAGGTCCGGAGCAGATCGGCCCTAACAAGTGACTGGGCTTTAGTTTTTGGACCTTTTGCCTGGCAGGTGGCACGGTGAGGGTGTCGCTGCCGTTTGACTCTGACGTTGTCTATCGTAGAGTTCGCGGCTTGCCTGCTCGGTAAGCCTCCCGTCGATGAATAAGATTCGTAACATTGCCATTATTGCGCACGTCGATCACGGCAAGACAACGCTTGTGGATCAATTGCTGCGCCAATCGGGGACGTTTCGTTCCAACCAACAGATCGAAGAGCGCGTAATGGATTCGATGGATCTCGAGCGCGAAAAAGGAATCACGATTCGCGCGAAGAATGCGGCTTTTCAGTGGAACGGCTACCGCATCAACATCGTCGATACACCCGGCCACGCCGATTTCGGCGGCGAAGTCGAGCGCATCATGAAAATGGTGGATGGCGTACTTCTGGTTGTTGATGCCAACGACGGGCCACAGGCGCAGACGCGCTTTGTTTTGCGCAAGGCGCTTGAAAACAAACTCAAGCCAGTCGTCGTGATTAACAAGATCGACAGAGAAAACGCACGGCCTCATCAAGTCGTCGACATGGTTTTCGATCTTTTCGTTGAACTAAAGGCCACCGATGAGCAGCTCGATTTTCCAATCATTTACACCAGCGCGAAGAACGGTGTTGCTATGCGTGAGTTGCACGAAAAAAGCGAAGATATGACGCCCCTCTTTCACGCAATCGTGCAACATGTGCCGCCGCCAAAGGTCTCAAGCGAGCCGTTTTTCCAAATGCTCGTGTCGAACCTGGATTATAGCGATTATGTTGGTCGGATCGCGCTGGGACGTATCGTGAGTGGTCGCGTTGCCGTCGGCGATTCGATCGTGTGTATTCACCGAGACGGACGCGCTGAACGAACGACCGTCACTACTCTGTTCAGCTACGCAGGATTAGAGCAAGTCGAGATAAAGGAGGCGGCAGCCGGCGATATCGTTGGGCTAACTGGCTTTGAGAACGTTTACATCGGCGAAACGCTGACCGATCGCGAGGATCGCGCGCCGCTTCAATTCGTGGATATCGATCCGCCAACAATTCGCATGCATATCCTGGTTAACGACTCGCCATTCGCGGGACGAGAAGGAAAATTCGTGACTGCACGACATGTTCGCGAGCGACTGGTTCGCGAAACGCGGGGCAATGTTTCACTTCAATTCAACGACACCGAAACCGCAGGCGCATTTGAGATTAATGCGCGCGGCGAAATGCAAATCGCTATCCTGGTGGAGCAGATGCGGCGCGAAGGCTATGAACTAATGATCTCGCGGCCCGAAGTGATTTTTCGGCGAACTGAGAACGATGCGCTGCTCGAGCCGATCGAAAATCTTTATGTCGATCTACCGAATGAAAATCTCGGCGACGTCATGCAATCCATCGCCAATCGCAAGGGCGAAATTCTCGCAGTAGAACATCATGCGTCACGCGTATCAATCGAGGCGATTGTCCCGACGCGCGGCTTAATCGGATTCGAGACTGATTTCGTGAACCAAACCCGCGGTGAGGGAATAATGAGTCATCTTTTTCGCGAATACGCGCCATTCAAAGGCGACATGGGTGGTCGCGGCCGCGGTGTGATGGTTTCGATGGAGCCCGGGGTCAGCACTGCTTACGCACTCAACAACATTCAAGAGCGCGGCCGTCTTTTCATTGGTCCACAGGAGGACGTTTACGAAGGAATGATCGTCGGCGAAAACAGGCGTCCCGAAGATTTGCCAGTCAATCCATGCAAGGAAAAGCACCTTACGAACATGCGCAGCCAGGGCGACGGCAAAGGGATTCAACTCGAAGGAGTCCTCCGAATGAGTTTGGAGCGCGCGATCGAATACATCGACATGGATGAGTATGTGGAGGCGACGCCAAAGTCGCTTCGTTTGCGCAAGCGCATTCTCGACGCGACCGCACGCAAACGAGCCGCGGCATAGCGTGCGCTACATAAGCCGAGATACATACGTAAGCTCGCGCTTTGATCCTTTCTTGCGCGGGCGGACTGTACAGATAATTTCCGGGTTGTTTATCGAGCCGGTATAAGTAGAACGGCGTCAGAGCGCGCTGCATTAGCCGATTTCAAATTCGTGTAGACGAAGCAACCATGTGACACATATATGGCAAAGAAGAAACCTCAGTTAAAACGTCGGAGCGCACGGTCAGTCGGTTCTAAAAAAGGAAAACGAAAGAAATCAGCGAAGCCGAAACTGACTTTGAAGCAACGCCTGGCGCGTGCAAGGAAACTGGAGGCGTTAGATGCGGGGAAACCTGTTTTTAAGGTCTCGCGAGAAAGAGCGCTGAAATCTCAGCCGCAGACTCGGGACACTCCTTCGGCAGTAATTAGTGACTCTGTTGGCCGGTGGGAAAACAACGCGCGCAATCTCCCAGCGGATGTGGAAACTGTGCAACGCCTTCTGGAAACCGCGGCGCAAAAACTACTAGCTCCTCAGTTGGACCCGAAAGGCATTGATGGAAAAATTGCGCAACCGCCCGGGAAATCGAACACGGTTGCTGCCATCGAAGCTTTTCAGAGCCGTTCCAATATTTCCATTGATGGACTGATCGAGCCCGACGATCAGACATGGCAGGCACTCCTGCAGGCTGGCAGTCCAGTTGCGGACTCGTCTCATCCATTCCGGAATGATGATTTTCCGCAGACGTACATACAGCAAGTTTCTGTGAGCCTGGACGATCCTGATCATTCGCTCACTCTTACCTGGACGGGGCCGAAGGCTGATAGTCAGGAGACAGGGCCGTTCAGGACGTCACCTGGCGCAGGATTAAAAGGTCTAAACTGCGATAATGATTCCACAAGTCGGCGGTCGGGGTCCAAATGTACTCCGAAAGGAACGTATCCAGTGCAAGGCTTCCAACGAAGACTTAACAGCGATTCTCGCGCTACATACGTTACGTGGTTTGTGCAAACCCGAGGCGTTGCGCTTCATTATTTCCCAAGTGTGCCCGAGTACGCAGCTTCCCACGGCTGTGTACGCATTGAGTTGCAAGACGTGGCTCGACTTATTCAGGACAACTCACTTGTGGATGACACAGAAGTTGTAGTGAGCGGAACCTGGACAAAGCCGCCGACGCAATGGAACTAAAAACCTAGCTGCTAGGCTTTCGGCAAGCGAACCTGCCACTGAGTCAATTGGGAAGTAGGATCGACCAGATCGGTTCGACGCATAAACGGAATGCCATCCGATCTTTTCTTTGATCGGTTTGCATCGGTGATTGTCAGCGGTCCTGAAGCAGTCTTGTCGTACAACTCAAAGTGCAACATATCGCTCGGGACTTGAATGCCAATCAAGTGCCCGACCTTTGCGATCTGCTCTCCTGCGTGGACCCTGTCGCCTTCCTTGACAGTTGTTGTTTTCTGGATCTCTCCGTAACGCGCGAGGAACTCACCGTGATCGACCTCCAAAGCAAAGGTGTCGCAATAAAACGGGTACGGTCCGCGTGTTACGGTGCCGTCGGCGATCGCGTAAATCCAGGTGCCTTTCTCAAAATACAAGTCGCAACCAGCATGGGCGCGACGGCCGTTGTTTCGGTTAGAGCCAAAGGCACGCGGCGAATGAGTCCAGTCTGACACGGGCAGCGAAGGAAAGGGGAAGAGGAATCCTGCGGCATTGTCGGAAACCTCCGGCTGACTCGGCGGTTCGTGGACTTCCGGTGTCCGGCCTATGGCATCCAAAAGTGCATGCCATGTCTGGCTGTCCGGCTTGATCAGGCCATCCACCGAACTGGTATAGCGGCCCTGAAACGCTTCAATTGCCGCGACTGTGTTCGAAGTTGCAGGCGGATGTGCGATTTTTCCATCAACTCCTTTCGGATCGAGTTGGGGAGCTTGTAAAGCGTGCGCAGCCGTTTCCAAAAGGTGCTGCACTACTTCTACATCGGCTGGGCAGTTGCGCGCCCGGCGTTCCCAACGCCCGACAGATGCCGAGAGATTCGAGCTCATGTTAACAAACGCGGTAGCGTTCTCGTTAACTACCGCCGGCAACTTGCAGGAGTGCCTGCCACGTCTGGCTGTCGGGCTCAATCAGTCCATCAATCGAAATATTGGAACGGCTCTGAAAAGCTTCGATCGCATTCACGGTATTCGAACTCCGGGGTGGCCGCGCAATTTTTCCATCGACGCTCTTAGGATCAAGTTGAGGAGCTTGTAATTTTTGCGCTGCTGTTTGCAAGAGGCTTTGCACTGTCTCTACGTCCGCTGGAAGATTACCCGCGCCTTTTTCCCAGCGACCGACTGAGCCGGTAATTACTGCCGAGGGAGTGCTCGGGACACTGCCAGAGCCGGGCGTGGTTTCGGTCCCTTGCGCCTGATTGTCTGTTGCACCGATGGCGGCGCTCACATTCGCATCCAGAAAAAGCCCGTTACCCTTGCGGCCACTTAGAATGGCTACGGCTTGGTCGACGTTGTTCTTGATGGTGTTAAAGTCAGTGGACGTAAAGAGAAGCTCGGTCTGATACCACTGAGCAACCTCCGGTTTTTGCAGCTCCTTCTGCAGGTCGAGAAGCCGGTCATAAGTCTTGGAATCCATGTGGCTGATTTTTTCGAGCAAATGGTTAGTTTTGGCCGAATTGCCGCTGATCAGCCCGGCATCGTTATCTTTCATGATCATCCGATTGACGAGAACTGCGTCGGCAGGGATCTGCTTCAACTGTTCGGCAGCTTTTGCGTGGTCGCTTTTTTTGGTATCGCTTTTCAGAACGCCGTTTTCGATCCACAGGTAGACCTTTTCCGAATGCATGTTGCCACTGAACCGATCAGCCTGGCTCATGATATAGTCGATCAGCACCATATCGGAGAGATCCCTTATTTGTACGATTTGCTGAACAGTGGCCTGATCGAGCTTACCAGTAGCGTCTTTGTAGTTTAGTTTAAGCGGGCTTGAGCTGGTTACTTTTGCAAACTCGGATGAAGCTGCAAAGGCAGCCGCCCCCGCAAGATCGCTCAAATGAGGATAACTTTGTTCTCCTGTAGGGTTCGCTTGCAAGACGCCGTAAAGCTGCTTCCCATCCTTCGTGTAGAGTGAGGCATTACTGTGGGCGTCATCCAAGGCTCTCAGTTGCGTCCACTGTTCTCGATTGTTTGATCCGGTTGCTTTCGCCGTGCCCAAATCAGCCAGGGGCTTGTGCGACGCCACATCCATCGTTCGCACGATGGCAGGCACGACATGGCCCGCATCAAGGAACCGCGACAAATGGTAGTAACCGATAATCGACGGGCTATAAGTGAAATGAGTCGGAATCGACTGTTTGTATTTCGCTATCAGTTTCCCCTGGCCTGAGTCGCTCTTTCCGGTATGCGCGGAGGCATAACTGAGACGGCTCGCCCCAGCGGGTAACTTGAGTGCATGAACATTTAGTCCTGGTGAAGTGCTGTAGGTCTTGGGAATTAAAACAATATCCAAGTCGTCCTTCGTTTTGCCGCTATAAAAATCTATCGCAGCAAGTTCCTTTTCCTTTTCGATGTCCTTTTGACTGTAGATTTCCGGGTGCCCCGGAAAAGTCGATGGTCGAGTGGCGAGCTCGACGGTTCCGTTTGGAGCCGTGTGTTCGGTGATTTCCTGTGCACGAGGTGTGTTGAGATCGGACTCTTGTGGCGTCGGAGGAACCGTTGGACTTGGTGCCGGTGCAGAGGTTGGCGGGATGTTGTCTGAGGGTGGTGGGACGTTGTCCGAAGGTGGCGATGTCGCACCGGGTTGTGTGCCGGTCGACGCCGCGGCCTGAGCAGCTTCTACCTCCTTCGCGTAGAGCTGCTTCATCGTTCCCTCAAAATCCAAGTCGACCAGAATATCCTTTGCGTCGACTCGACTCTTCAGTGAGGAGGCCTGCTTAAGGAGACTCGCTTTCAACTTGTCGTAGTTGTCGCCTGAAATATGGACAACGTTAACAAAGTAATCCTTTATCTTCGCGTCCGACCCCGGTTCACTGTCTTGCATTAGACCTGCCAACCATTGCAACCGGTTGTAGATCGTTTTATCGACGTGGTGAGCTTCGTTGAGAATAGGAGTAACAGTGATGGAACTCATTCCCCACATCATTCCATCGTCGTTATCCTTGTACATGATTCGCTTTAACGCGAAAATGGGGCTGACAGCGTCGGCTTTGTCCTTATCACTTAGTTTATCGTCCCATTTTACTTTACCGTCGCGGTCCACGTAATGCTGCAACTGCTCGACGCTGATGTTGCCGAGGCGATCGACCTGACGAAAAATTGAATCGAGGATTACTCCTCGGATCATATCTTGCGCGAGCGCCAGATCCTGAAGGCACTTCGGGTCGTTCAAGTTTAGAATGTTTGCTACTGGCCCCTTTGAAGAGATGACCTTGTAAAAGCTGTGCCCCCTGATTGCACCAACGGTCCAATAATCTTCGGGGCTGCTGTCTTCTCCCCGAGGGTTCTGGGCCAACGACCCATAGACCGTTTTTCCATCCGGCAGAACCACCTTTGAGCTGCCGGAGTTTGCCATAGCTCGCAGTTCGGCCCAGGCCTCAGTGCAACTCGGATGGCCGGTCGTTCGGGCTTGGTCTGCGACCTTTTGGAATTCCTGGAGACCCATAGTCCGATACGTTGCGGGCGGCACCTCGACCAAGTGACCGAGAAGACGAGACATATGAAAACAGGCAAGCCCGGACTGAGCCATAGTACCCGCCTTGAACTTCGCAATTTTTTCGCCCGACCTCTTGTTACTGTACTTTTTCGTGACGCCGGAGCGGTACGGGCCTTCCGTTTTTTCGAATGTCTCTTTAGTCAGCGTCGGAGGAAGCTGATAGATTTCGATTCCGGCTGAAGTGTTATGAAGTTTCGGAACAACACCGACGCTTTCGGGGCCGGTCGAGGCATAAAAGTCGAGACTGCCAAGCTGATCAATCTTATTCTTATCATGCTTCGTGTACCAGTCGTTCGAGCTTGAGAGAGGCTCTTTTTCTTTAAGCTTCACATCGGAAGGCGTGAACGGAAATGCGACAAGACGCTGGGCGACTTCCGTAGCCCCCGTAGGCGTCGAGTGTTCGAGCATAAGTGGATTTCCCAAGGGAAGCGACGCGTCTCCTTCATTCATGGTTCAATCCTCCACCTGCCAGATTAGGTGATTGTCTTACAAAAACCTCTCGACGACCAGCCAAAAATATCAAAATTTGAGAGTCGGCCTGCGTCACGCAGATTCCGGCAGAAAGTTTAGAGGTTATGCTGAAGGAATGGTACGTCAGCTTTCACGGCGGCGAAGAGCAAAGCGCGTTAAACAATATTCATGTTTATTCGACTGACGGGGAGAGATTACGAAAGGCTTTAAATAAGAAGAGTCTTGCTGCGGGCATCAAACTTCGTGAGCTTCGTGGATTCGTATTTGGCCCGGATCAGAATTTGTATGTCGTCAATGCGTATTGCGAATACAGCCAAATCCTGAAGTTCAACGGCACGCTCAATGAGAATGGACAACACGACTTTGCTCAGGTCTTCGTGACGCGGCACGCCGAAAATCCCGGCATCGATCATCCGTTTAACCTGGCATTCGATTCTGAGGGCGACCTCTACGTCTCGAGTCAAAACACGAGTCTCATCGCGAGATATCACGGTCCTGGGAGCAAAGAAGGTAAACCAGGAACGCCGATGCCTCTTCCTGAGAGTCTGCATCTGGAAAAAGCAAATTTTCCGCCCGGAACCTTCGTTCCATCGGCGAAGCTTGTATCGAACGGTCTGCTGGAAGTCAGAGCAGTGATTTTTGCGCCAAATAGCGAGATGTTTGTCGCGGATCGCGCTGCCGATTGCGTACGAATTTACGAGGCTCGGACGGGTCGCCATTTGCGAAACCTTAGTCAGCAAAGCGATCAGCTCGATAGGCCGATCCATCTGTTGCTCAGTCCAGACGGTCGTTATCTTCTCATTGGAAGCGGAGGGAAGGATTCGATTATGCGACATGATCTTCGGCAGGGCTCCACGAGCGTCTTTGTCGGGCCAAAATCCGCCGGCCTTGACGGCCCGGCAGGAATGGCATTTGGCGACGATGGTTTCTTCTACGTTGCTAGTCGCAATTCAAAAAAAATTCTTCGTTACGGGGGGATCGACGGCCGACCACACGGCAAACCTTTCATCGACGACTTGGCCGATAACCCGGAGTTTTTGATGCTCGTAGCCCGCTGAGTTCTTGTAGCAACCGTTGAATCACTGTCGGTTCGCGCCGGTCTTAAAGGATTGACTGCGCTCTCGAAATTTGCCAGTAAGAAATGCCATGAAGGGACTGCCGAATTCTCGAAGCTGGGTTCGGTGCGAGGGCAATATTTCAAAATCTTGAACTTCGTATCGAGGCGGCTTCGATTTAATCTCTGACCGGGCTGCCATTCGCTCGTCTGCGATTTAGCGAGCCAACCGCGGTGCGCAACGCAACCTATCGTTCGAAAATAGGCTGTGTACCCGCGTCTGGAAACGTAACGGAAATGTTTCTTTTGTTGGTCTTCACAGCGTTGGAATATGTGCAAGCAATGCTTGCCGACATAAGAGAGACGCGTTTCGATTTTGGAGCACTGCTATGCCTGACATCGAGACGGGCTGAGTGGCAAACGATTTTGAGCTAGTCATTGCATTAAATCGCTTGCAATCGATCATTATGCAGTGATTATGCATGATGGCTGCATTAATGTACCGTCGAAAGCGTCAGCAGAAAACGTTAGCGCTGATTCAAGCGCGTCGGATCACAACGCAGCAGAAGCTTCTGCGCTTACTGGAACGCGCCGGGGTCCCGGCAACGCAATCAAGCGTTTCCCGCGACCTGGACGAGTTGGGGATCATAAAGCACCGCGGTTTTTATACATTGCCGCAGGCTACAGACGGGGCCTCGGCGCGTGGTCTCCTGAGTCTCGTGCCAGCAGGCGATTGCATGTTGGTCGCGCGGTGTGAACCGGGGCTCGCCTCCGCTGTCGCGGTGGAAATTGATCGCGCCCGATTTTCTGAAGTCGCCGGTACGATTGCCGGCGAAGACACAATTTTTGTTGCGTTGTCCAAGCCGAATATGCAGCGGACTGCGATACGAAAAATCTGGGAGCTATTCGGTTAAGACTGCGGCTCATTTTGTACTTTGCCTCCACGCTGATGACTCGGCCTTTGCTTCAGACTTACACTCCTTTTCCATTCCCGCTCGTACAGGGAGAACGCGATCGGGTCCTCGATACCGCGGGGCGTTATTATTTTGATTTCTATGGCGGCCATTGCGTGTGCAGCACTGGTCACGCGCACCCACACGTGGCGGCGGCGATCGCACGCCAGGCTAAGAAGTTATTGTTTTATAGCACCGCTGCCGAGATTCCAGTGCGTCACGAGGCGGCCGAGGCTCTCATTTGTTTTGCCAACTCTTGGGAAGGGTCAGATCTCGCATCCGTATTCTTCTGTAACACGGGAAGTGAGGCGAACGAGAACGCACTGAAGCTCGCGGTGAAGATCACCGGCCGCTACCGCTTTGCTGCGTTCGATGGGGGTTGGCACGGGCGTGGAATGCTGCCGCTTTCTGTTACCGACGATCCAAAATTATCCGAGGCATACGCCCCGTTTCTCGTTCCTTGCACGCGCCTTAAGTGGAACGACGAGGCTCAACTCGACGCATTCGATTTCAGTCAGGTCGCCGCCGTTATTCTGGAACCAATTCAAAGTATGGCGGGGATTCGCGTCGCTACGCCGAGCTTCCTGACGAAGCTGAGAGAAGTGACGGCGGCAGCGGAGGCGCTGCTAATCTTAGATGAAGTCCAAACCGGAATGGGAAGACTCGGTCAGCCGTATGCCGCCGGGAAGTATCGGGTGCGGCCAGACTTGTTGACTACAGCAAAAGGCCTCGCATCCGGTGTTCCGATGGGAGCGCTTCTGATGACAGCGGAAATTGCCGACAGCCTCAAGCCAGGCGACCTTGGCAGCACTTTCGGCGGGTCACCGCTGGCATGCGCCGCGTTGCTGGCAACCCTGGACGTAATCCAGGAAGAAAGACTGATGGCTCGTGCAGTGAGCGCCGAAGCCAAAATTCGACGATCGCTGACAGGCAGCTGTGTAGCTGAGGTCCTTGGCAGCGGTCTTCTTTTGGGATTGCGAGTCCCGAGCCGTGCCTCTGCGTTAAAGCAGCATCTTGAGCAGAAGGGGATCTTGGTCGGTAGCAGCGCCGATCCCGAGGTACTACGGCTGATGCCGCCGTTGAATTTAACTGATGAAGCGATTGCCGCGCTGGCTAACGCAGTCCGCGAATTTTAAGGCGAACACAAGATGAAACACGCGACGCGCTTATCAGATCTCGGGCTCGAAACCGTTAACCGGATTTTGTCCACCGCCAAAGCTTGGAAGCGAAAACCGCATCCGAAACACTTGCGGGATAAACTGCTCGGCATGCTCTTTTTCAATCCGTCCCTGCGCACGCGTGCTTCATTTGAAGCCGTCATGGCGCGCGGCGGCGGCAGCGCAGTGGTGATGGAGGCCGGTAGCTCGACGTGGAAATTCGAGGATCGAATCGGCGCCGTGATGGACGCCGATCGCGCAGAGCACTTAAAGGAAGCCGTGCCCGTGTTGTGCCGTTACGTGGATGCGCTGGCCGTGCGCACCTTCGCCAGCGGTGTGGATGACAACACGGACCACGACGATGCGGTAATAAAAGCATTTCGACAATACGCAACAGTGCCAGTCGTGAGTATGGAAAGTGCCCGGGAGCATCCATGCCAGGGTATCGCGGATCTCCTGACGATCGAAGAACAGTTCGGCCCGGCGAAGGGACTGCCCGTCGCCCTTACGTGGGCTCCACATATCAAATCGCTGCCGAAAGCCGTGCCGAACTCGTTCCTCTTAACTGCGGCGGCCCGTGGATGTGAGCTGCGTGTGGCCTACCCACAAGGCTTCGAGTTGCACCCGGATGTAGTTCACGAAGCTGAAATCCTTGCGGCAGCCAGCGGCGGCAGTGTGTCATTCTTTCACGAGCAGTACCCGGCCCTAAAAGGTTCCCGTGCCGTTTATGCGAAAGCATGGGGACCAGCAACTTTGAGCGGCTTGGCGTCGGATGTCGTTAGGCAACACGCCGACTGGATGATTTCGCTACATCACATGGAAAGAGCCGCGCGAGATGCGATTTTTCTTCACTGTCTCCCGGTTCGAAGGAACGTGGAGATTGCCGACGCCGTTCTCGACGGACCATGGAGCCGGGTCGTCGACGAAGCCGAGAACCGCTTTCATGTGCAGCGCGCTTTGCTTGATTGGCTGCTCAACTAACGATGACGAGAAGATCTCCATTCGATCCACTGAAAGACGCCGCGAAATATGTGCGTGCGTTTCGAAACAAGCCATTCGTTGTCAAGATCGGCGGCGACATTCTCGCGGACGGCGCCTTGCGCAAGAGCGTTTGCGGACAATTAGCGCTACTTTCGAGTTTTGGGATTCCGCTCGTGGTCGTGCATGGAGGCGGTCCGGCCGTCGATAGGATGTGCCAGCATCTTGGCCTTGCCACGCAGAAGATAGCCGGTCGCAGGGTTACCACTCCGGAAGTGATGGAAGTAGCAAGGATGGTTTTGAAAGGTGGCGTGCAGATGGAGTTAATCGCCGATCTTCAGGCGGCTGGTTTACCTGCCGTGGGTTTATCGGGGCAGGATGCAGGCCTGCTTCGCAGCGGCCGTCGTCCGCCCGTGGTGGTGGATGGCCAGAACGTGGATTTTGAGTGTGTTGGTGATATCGAATCCGCTGAGCCGCGCGTGTTGCGCGTGCTGATCGACGGCGGCTACGTCCCAGTGGTCGCACCTCTCACCGCCTGCGCAACGCAGCAGATTCTGAACACGAACGCGGACTCCGTCGCCGCAGCTATCGCGGCGGCACTCAGAGTGGAGAAATTGTTTTTCGTCCTGAAGGCGACCGGCTTGCTTTCCGATCCTGAAGATCCGCACAGTCTGCTTCCTTTCGTCGATGTGGCAAAGATGACAGAGCTGGAGGCCTCCGGCGCGATCCAAACCGGCATGCGACCGAAGATCGCCGCGGCGCTCTCAGCGCTAGGCGCAGGTGTGACAAGCGTGCACTTCGTCTCTGGCATTATCTCCGATTCGATCCTCGCGGAGGTTTTCACGAACGAGGGCAGCGGCACGATGTTGGTCGCACAGCGACCGTCCGAGACGAACTTATGAACTCTGCGCAGCTCCTCGAGTTTCTCGTTTCGACACCTAGCGTCTCCGGCGACGAAGTCACAATCGCGAATAACCTCAGCGGAATTTTGTCCCGGGAAGGGTTCAGGATTCAGCGCGAAGGCGACAGCATTTGGTACACACTGGGTAAACGCCAAAGACCCCATCTGCTCCTACTCAGTCATCTCGATACCGTGCCGCCGTGCGCGGGTTGGAACAGCCATCCTTTCGAGGCTCACATCGAGGATGGCAAGCTAATAGGCCTCGGCGCGAATGACGCCAAAGGCTCCGTCGCTGCGATGATCATAACAGCTCGAGAGATCCAGCACAGAGACTTTGAGGGATCGATCACTTTTGCATTTGTCGCGGACGAAGAGCGCGGCGGCGAAGGTATCCGCACAATAAAACCAAAGCTTGGTCACATTGATGCCGCTCTCGTCGGTGAACCGACCGGTCTCCAGGTTTGCACGGCACAACGGGGACTCCTGATTCTACGTTGTACCGCGCATGGGAAAGCATCACACGCAGCCCATGCCCATCTGGGCGAGAACGCGATACACAAGGCGGCGCGCGATATCTCGCGCCTGGCCGTAATGGAATTTGAGGCGCATGAAGATTTAGGTGCGACCGGCGCAGAGGTAACGCAGATCACCGGCGGACTCGCGCGTAATCAGGTGCCGGACCGCTGCGATTTTTTTGTGGATCTGCGGACCACCCCGAATCTCGATCATGCGACCGTCGCCGCCGAAATTGGTGCCAGGCTTGAAAGCGAAGTCGCCATTCATTCGCATCGTTACGAACCTGTCGCGACGAATGCTTCCGAAGTTGTCGTGCGCGCCGCGCTCGAAGTAGCTGACGCTTCCGCCGGCATCGGATCAGTGACCACTTCAGACTGGGCTTTCCTCAAAGGGATTCCCGCGGTCAAGGTCGGCCCGGGCAACACGAATCGAAGTCATCGGCCTAACGAGTATTTACTTTTGTCGGAACTCGAAAGAGGCGTGGTGTTCTATAGCCGATTCATACACAGCTATTTTCGGATGGCGGCAGCGGAGGTTGTGCATGTCTGAGATGCTCTGGGCCAAAGGTCAGTCGTTGGATGAGCAGCTTCACGCGTTCACGGTCGGCAATGATCCAATCATCGATCTGCAATTGCTGCCGTTCGACGCGGAAGGCAGCGCGGCGCACGCGCGAATGCTGAGCGGATGCGGATTGTTGCCCGAAAACGAAGCGAAGCCGCTAGTTGCGGCACTTCGCCGCCTGAAGGAACAAGCCGAGCGCGGTGAACTGACGATTACGCGCGAGCAAGAGGACGGTCACACCGCGCTCGAAGTTGCCCTTACCAAAGAGCTCGGCCCGACTGGCCGGCGCATCCATCTAGCCCGGTCGCGCAACGACCAGGTGCAAACCGCGTTGCGGCTTTGGATGCGCGCGCACCTTCTCGATTTGGGCGAAGCACTGGGAAACTGCGCCTCCGCCTTCGTGGATTTCGGGCGGACACATTCCTCCACGCTACTTCCGGGTTACACCCACATGCGGCGCGCCATGCCGTCAAATTGGGGGATGTGGGGCGCGGCCTTCGCGGAAGGACTGCTCGAGGAACTCGAACAACTTCCCGCGCTTTGGTCGCGGATCGACCAGTGCCCACTTGGGGCGGCAGCCGGCTTCGGTGTTCCAGTGAAACTGAACCGCGAGCACGCCGCGGAACTGCTGGGATTTTCTCGTGTGCAACGCAGCCCGATCGATGTGATGAACAGTCGCGGGCGTCACGAGCAAGCGATCGCGACGTGGATTGTGTCCGCCGCGGGCAGTTTGGAGAAGGCTCTCTGGGATCTGTTGATCTGGAGCACGGAGGAATTCAGTTTCGTGCGATTGCCTGACAGCTTCACGACTGGCTCCAGTTTGATGCCGCAAAAGCAGAACCCAGATGTTCTGGAACTAGCGCGGGGGCGTTGCCGCGAATTGCGTGGGTTGGCGGCGTTACTCTCGCATCTCTGCGGCGGGTTGCCTTCGAGTTATCACCGCGATCAACAATTGTCGAAAGCTCCCTTTGTCGAAATCGTGGCAAAAAGCGAACAGCTTTTCGACGTGGTGACGCGGCTGCTGCCGGGCCTGGAAATCAATGAGCAAGCCTGCGCCACAGCGTGCAGCGAGGAAGTTCACGCCGCGAGTGAGGCGTGCCGGCTGGCGGCGGAAGGAATGCCGTTTCGCGCTGCTTACGCGCAGGTCGCGCGGCAATTGCAGGACGGAACCTTCAGACCAGTTGGTGTAACTGCCAGCAGCGCAGTCCCCGAAGCTGGGCAACTCGCTTTGACGAAGCTTGCCGTCATACTAGCCGAGAGCAAAAACTGGATCGGTGATCGCCGTCGTTTCCTCGCGACCACCACTGAACGCCTCTTCGATTGGCCATGAATACAGCGCGTCGCACTCTGCTCGCCTTTTCCGGCGGACTGGATACTTCGTTTTGTGTTCTTTGGCTGCGCGAACAAGGGCGCGAGGTCCATACGGTCACGGTCGATACCGGCGGATTCGATGATGCGGAGTTGGCGCAGATCGAGAAGCTTGCGCACCAACTTGGCGCAGAGTCGCACACCACGATCAATGCGCGAGACGAGTTGTTTCGCGATTATTTGCGCTTCCTTATAGCGGGTAACGTTCTGCGTGGCGGCGTGTATCCACTCTCCGTCAGTGCAGAGCGAGTTTGCCAGGCGCGCGGGGTTGTGCGTCACGCGCGACAGATCGATGCGGTCGCAATTGCGCACGGATCGACAGGAGCGGGGAACGATCAAGTTCGTTTCGACGTGGCTTTCCGCGCGCTCGCGCCAGAGTTCGAGATTCTCACGCCCATCCGAGACCTTGCCCTGAGCCGCGCCGAAGAACACGCATTCCTTTCCGTGCGCGGCTTCACATTTCCGGAAAAGCTCGAGCAATATAGTCTTAACCAAGGAATGTGGGGTACGAGTATTGGCGGAAAGGAAACACATGACCCCTGGCAGCACCTGCCCGATGAAAGTTATCCTGGAAAGGAAATTGATCCGACGCTGCCAGCACAAGCGATAACCATCACCTTCGACAAAGGTGTGCCTTCTCAAATCGATGGAGAAGCGAAGAGCGCGGTCGCGGCAATTGACGCGTTGAACGGGATTGGTCGGCGGTATGGGATCGGGCGCGGCATTCATCTTGGTGATACGATTCTGGGAATCAAAGGTCGGGTCGGTTTCGAAGCTCCGGCCGCGCATCTTCTTATCGCAGCACATCGCGAATTGGAAAAGCTCGTGCTCACTGGAAAGCAACTTTTTTGGAAGGAACACCTCGGCAATGTCTACGGCACATTGCTACACGAAGGTCATTTTTTCGATCCGCTCGCGCGCGACTTGGAAGCATTTCTCGAATCCAGTCAGCGAGTCGTGACTGGCGACGCACGCGTACGAATTTCTCCCCGCAGTTTCGCAGTGGAGGGTGTGCGTTCTGCGAACAGTCTCATGCGCTCAGAGATAGCAAGTTATGGCGAAGGAACATCGCTCTGGTCAGGATCGGAGGCGGCGGCGTTTGCGAAAATTTTTGGCGTGCCGGAGATGCTGGCGATTGGTTTGCGCAACGAGTGAAGGCTTTATCGCATGCGCATTCATCTTGATAAAATTGGCTCGGTTACTCGCAACCTGCACCTCGGACGTCAGGTTACGCTCCGGCAGGAAATCGAGGCGAGGCCGGGCGCGGTTGTGGTCGGCCGAGTGCGCGGAGAGAAGAGCGTTTACAACCAATTGGAAGACGTTCACGGCCGCTTGAGCGTCCTGCACGCAGGCGATGTGATTGCCGGGACGCTAGGTCACCGCAATGCGCTGCGAGGATACGAAGGCGTCATGCCGAGTGAGGTGAAAGTCGGTGACCTTCTCCACCTCTTGAACATGGGCGGCGTCATTGGCAACGCCATTTCCAACAGCCCCGACGTGGGTGCGCCGTTTGAAGTGGAAATGCTCGGGCAGGTCCTACTCTTCCCGGAGTTTGGCACCCGCATCGGTGCGCCGGCGTCGATCCTCGACGGCGCAATCGAGGGACATGTGAAGTCGCGGCGGGTCCCGGTCGTTTTTGTCACGGGTACTTGCATGCAATCCGGCAAAACCCACGCCGCGTGTGCGTTAGTACGCCGCTTTTCACAGGAGGGATATAGCGTAGGGGGCGCCAAGCTCACCGGCGTCAGCTTGTTGCGCGACATTCTTTCTATGCGCGACTACGGAGCTGACGCGATCCTCGATTTCACCGACGCGGGGACCGCCTGCACGGGACCGGAAACGGCGGCAAGCGTTACGCGAATGATCTTCAATGAGTTGGCAGCACATGGCGTTGATGTGATTGTCGCGGAAACCGGCGATGGGATCATGGGCGAATATGGCGTCCAAACGATATTCGCCGATCCCGAACTCAAGGTCTGGGGTGCGGCCTTCGTTTTGTGTGCGAATGATCCGGTCGGTGTGGCGGGCGGCGTGGCGCATTTCCGGACAGCTTTCGGTCTAAACGTGGATGTCGTGACTGGTCCCGCGACCGACAATCGCGTCGGCGCTCGCTTCGTCGAATCACTCGGACTGCCCGCATGCAACGCGCGAACGAATCCGAAACTGCTTGGCGACCTCGTGCTGAATAAAATTCGGCCGCATCTCGGAAAATCGCATGGGAATTGACGCCGTTATCTTCGGCGCATCGGGCTATGGCGGCGGTGAGCTGCTCTACTGGCTCTCGCGTCACCCGGAGGTGCGCAGTGTCCGTGGAACATCGCGCACCTTGGATGGAAAGCCGTTTTCCACCGCGCATCCGAATTTGCGCAGTGTTTTCGACGGACGGTTCGAATCGGAGATCGATTGGCGGGAACTCGCTCGCAGTGAACAGGTCGTGATCTTCTCCGCATTGCCGCATGGAGAACTAGCGGGCCGATTGCGGGAACTCGAATCGGCATGGTCGAGAGCGGGTATCGCTGGGCGCATAGTCCTCATCGATCTCTCTGCGGACTTTCGAGTCCCTGATCCGCGCGTATTCGAGCAGCTAAATGGATTCGAACATCCATGTCCGGAGTTGTTGCCGGAGTTTGTGTATGGTCTTCCAGAATGGAATGGAGCCGCTATTAAGGACGCGAAAAGAATTGCCAGTCCTGGTTGTTTCGCGACTGCTTTGCAGCTGGCGCTTCTCCCGCTTCGAGGATTGCAGATTGACTTCTTCGCTGCTAGCGCCGTGACGGGTTCGAGCGGTAGCGGTACCAGCCCAATCCTTGCAACACATCATCCGACGCGCGCAAATGACTTCCGCGCCTACAAAATTCTGACCCATCATCACACAGCCGAGGTAGAGATGGCCATGGCAGCATGCAACATCGAGGGTACGCTTGGATTTGTGCCGCATAGCGGGCCCTT
The DNA here is from genome assembly GCA_049791915.1 of Candidatus Udaeobacter sp. Lineage (GTDB taxonomy): Bacteria > Verrucomicrobiota > Verrucomicrobiia > Chthoniobacterales > UBA10450 > Udaeobacter. The sequence continues at coordinate 35,824 of JBARAJ010000171.1, read as the reverse complement.
CGTCCGCGGAATCTTCGCCACTCTACAGTTCGGGAATGGGAACGCACTTCGTCCGTCTGCGTTGCATGCTCGTGTTGCCTCAGCATTCGACGATTGTCCATTTGTCCGAATCGTAGAAGGAAGCCCAAGGGTTGCGGCAGTAGCAGGAACTAATTTTGCCGACATCGGTTTCGCAGCGAACGTGAATACCTCCGCAATCATGGTCGCCCTCGACAATCTAGGCAAAGGAATGGCAGGACAAGCCGTACAGGCAATGAATATCGCTCTTGGTATACCCGAGACCACAGCGCTGTGGGAGCCCGCGCGGTTTCCGAGTTAACCCGTGCCTTTATTACTTCAAAATCAAGTGATTTAAGATCAGATGATTCTGTTTTCGTTTTGCCTGCCGAAACGACAGAGACTGCCGCGTAGCTAATCAGCGCGCGAAGGCCAGAAACGCTCGAAGGAGATCAGCGTTGACAGGCTTTTCGCGGCCAAGACTGTGACCAGTGACGAATCGCAAGGACGCCCGAGCCACTATTTAAATTCGTGAATCCGAATCATCTCCTTCGCAGTTTCAGGTTGATTTGTGCGGTGCTTTGCCTCTCGGGCGGAGCGGCGCGGGCAGAAGACGTCGACGCTTTAATCGCTAAAGGCGATCAATTCGACAAACAACTCCAAGCTAAAGAAGCGCTCGAAGATTATCTACCTGCGAACAAGCTCGAACCGAACAATGTGAAGCTTCTCGTTTGTATTGCCCGGCAGTACCGCCATCTGATGAGCGACACGTCATCGAAACAAGAAAAGCTGCGGCTTGGAAACATTTCGCTCGAGTTCGCCAGTCGCGCTGCGACTCTCGCTCCGAATAATGCCGAAGCGCAGCTCTCGCCCGCGATCAGCCTTGGAAAAATGCTCCCCTTCATGGGCAGCAAGGATCAGATCAAAGCTTCGCCCCGGATCAAGGCGGCGGTGGACCGGACCCTTCTCCTTGATCCGAACAACGACAACGCGTGGCACATTCTCGGCCGGTGGAATCGCGTGCTTGCAGATGTTAACGTTGTGAAACGGGTGCTGGCAAAGGCGCTTTATGGCGACTTGCCGGTAACGACCAACGAAGCGGCGGAGAAATGTCTCTTAAAAGCCATCGAAATTAACCCGAACCGGCTCATGCATTACATCGAACTAGGCCGCATTTATGCGCAGATGGGACGCAAAGAAGAGGCGCGCAAATACATTCAAAAGGGGATGGCCATGCCTAACAAAGAAAAGGATGACCCAGAGATGAAAGAGATCGGAAAGCAAACTCTACAAAAGCTGGGATGATGGGGCCGGCGCGACGGCACTACGTGGTTTGTAAAGATGTTTCGGAGGTGGACCACTCTGGCATATCGGCCAAGCCACCGCCCATGAATTGGTGGTGCCACAGTTGGGTGGCGATGACCGCGGTGAGTCCCATTTCCACGGAGAGCCGGGGAAGCGATCCGGCCCGCATTTCACGAAAGCCTTTCCGCCAGCGCGTCACTTCGCTGACATCAAAGTAACCGGTGCGGCGCAGCGAATCCTCACTTAAAAGCTGCGCCACAAACAGCGGTTCCGGGTCCATGTGAAAACTGTCGAGTGGTGCGCGAAAGATAACTTTGCCGCGTCGAGCGATCGATTTCGGAATCCAGCGTTCCGCGAGCAGGCGCAGCAGATACTTGTCGCGGAATCCACGCAGCTTCCAGCGCGGGTGCAATTTCGCGGTGAAATCAAAGACCTCCTCATCCAGGAACGGGTAACGAACTTCGACCGAGGAGTGCATGGCGACGCGGTCGCCTTTGGCCTGTAACAGATGGCCCGCTAACAGGACCCGCGCCGCGATCCAGATGCCGCGATTGAGCGGGGCCCAGCGTTTGGCTTTTTCGAGAGGAAATCCCAATTCGCCCCACGGATGGCTGTCGTTCATTACTTCGCACATCTGCTCAGAGTAGAAACGCAGCTTCGAAATCGCGAGCAACCCATAGGAATCGATCCATGCGTTCTGACCGCCGACAGAACTTTCCACTCGCTCGCGCCATTCCGGCGGAAAATGCGGTACCTTATTCAGGCGCAGGTAACCCCGCCGTGCCCAATCGCTCAGATTCAATCCCGGCACGATGTCGAGAAACCCCATGAGCCGGGCGGCTTTGTACCATGGATAACCGACAAGCCATTCATCCGCCCCTTCGCCAGTCAGCACGACTTTTTGACCATTGGCATGAACGCGCTCGGCGAGTTTGAGCAAGGCGCCGCAAGCGGTGTCGATCACCGGAGCTTCAGCGGCTTCAATGAGCGTGGGATAACTTTCCAGCGCTTCCAGATCGCCATAGTCTTGGACAATGGGTGGCTTCGCTCCGATGTGCCGCGCCGAGAGACTCGCTGCACTCAGTTCATCAAACTCCGGCTCTTTCACCCGAACGGTGTAGGTGTTGATCGCTGGACCCTTGAGGCGGCAGGCTAAAGCGAGGATCATGCTCGAATCCACACCACCGGAGAGATAGGAACCTACTGGCACATCTGCTCGCAGCCGTTCTTCCACGGCCTGTATAAGGAGCCGCTCGAATTCATCCACCAGCGCATGCGGATTATTTCCCCATTCCTCTTCACCCTGGGCCGGAAAATCCATTTCCCAGTAGGCGCGTTCGGCAACGACCGGACTCGTGCCCGAACTTCCCGGCGCAATGCGGAGGCAGTGTCCTGGTGGCAGGAGTTGAACACCTTCGAAACAGGTCCTCGGTCCCGGCACGGCGGAGAAGGTGAACACGTGATCGAGTCCCCTGCGATCGGGTCGCGGTGGAACCATTCCCGACGCAAGCAGGCCTTTGATTTCGGAAGCAAAGAGCAGCCAGTCGCCCTGCCGGCTCCAGAAAAGTGGTAAGATACCGAAGCGGTCGCGGCCGAGATGGAGTTGTCGGTCGCGCGCATCCCACAGTGCTATGGCAAATTGGCCGCGCAGCCGCTCCCACATTCCTCCGTGATGATCTTCCCAAAGGTGCGGGATGATTTCCGTATCACAATGAGTGCGGAAGCGATGTCCTTGCCTAACGAGTTCCTCGCGCCGTTCGACATAATCGAATAACTCGCCGTTGAAGACCACGAAAACGCTGCGGTCTTCGTTTGTCATCGGTTGCTGCCCATCAGCCAGGTCGACAATACTCAATCGTCGCGAAGCAAGTGAGATTCCCGGTTGTTCAAGAAAACCCTCCTCATCCGGCCCGCGGTGGGTGATTGCGCGCGCCATCCGTTGCACGACACCTTCCGGCGCCAGGCGCTGCCCAACCAAGTCGATTATTCCCGCGACGCCGCACATGATCTCGTTCGAATAAATTAACGGTCCTGACCACCTGTTCGCGGGGGAAACTTGATGAAATCGGCTTGGAAGTGGGAAAGCTTGTTGGAACGCATACTGCCATTAGCATCGCAGAGGACGCCGAAGAGAAAAGTTGGGAAATGAGCGACCAACGCAGTTAAATAAAGCAATGCCGGAAAATGATGGTAAGTAAGTGCGTCGAGCGTGTGAAAAACGAATTGATGTGGATAAGTGAATGTTTTGCCGTCCTTTGACGTCATAAATCCGCGACCGAAATTGGTAGCTGACTTGACATCGTCATTGGCAGCCCTAGTCAATCCGCCCCTGCGGAGCAACCCACCGTCATGCAAAAAGAGCGTATCGCGATTATTGGAGTCGGCTGCCGTTTCCCCGGCGGCGTGAGTTCGAAGGATTCCCTTTGGAAGCTTCTTGTAGAAGGCCGGGAAGGCATCGTTGAAGTGCCACCCGATCGCTGGAACGTGGAGAGATACTATGATGCTGAACCGGGTGTAGCTGGCAAATCCATCGCCTTACGGGGCGGATTTATTGACGCCATCGACCAATTCGACCCACAGTTTTTTGGTATCTCGCCGCGGGAAGCGCCCTACGTGGATCCGCAACATCGTCTCCTCCTCGAGACCGCATGGGAGGCGATCGAAGATGCCGGACTCGTGCTCGATTTCGAAAAAGGAACCGATCTCGGAGTTTTCGTCGGCATTTCGCACAATGATTATCAGGGAATCCAAAGCACGAGTTTTGATCATTTCGGTATCGGACCTCATTCGCCCACCGGGAGCGCGCACAGCATTGCCGCAAACCGGATTTCGTATTGCTTGAATCTGCGCGGTCCGAGTGTCGCGATGGACACCGCCTGCTCATCCGCGCTAACCGCAGTTCACGCGGCGTGCGAGCACATCTGGGCCGGTCGCGGAGATGCCGCGCTGGCGGGCGGTGTCACGGTCATAATTGCGCCCGGCGGGTTTATCGGGTTTTCGCAGGCTGCGATGCTTTCGCCCGAAGGCCGATGCGCCGCCTTTGATGCATCCGCCAGCGGATTTGTGCGCGGTGAAGGCGCGGGAATGGTGCTCCTTAAACGACTCTCGCGGGCGATCGCGGACGGCGATCCGATTCAAGGCGTGATTTTGGGGACGTCGATCAATCAAGATGGACACACCAACGGCATCTCGTTGCCCAGCCCGGAGGCGCAAACGCGACTCGTGCGAGATGCCTGCAGGGATGCTGGAATCGCGCCCGAGGCGATCGGCTTCGTCGAAGCCCACGGCACTGGGACGACGGTTGGCGATCCGATCGAGGCGCATGCACTCGCCGAAGCTCTCTGCGCTAATCGATCCGCGCCGCTGCCGATTGGTTCGATCAAAACTAACCTTGGCCATTTGGAAACTGCCGCGGGCGTCGCCGGACTTCTCAAAGCGATGCTCGTTCTGAAGCACGGACAAATCCCGCCCAGTCTTCATTTTTCGACGCCGAATCCGCACATTGATTTTGAAAAACTGAAGCTGCGCGTTCCGACGAAACTCGAGCATTTTCCGAATGGAACCGCCGAGCGCGTTGCGGGCGTAAACTCATTCGGTTTCGGCGGAGCGAATGCTCACGTTATTCTGGCTGAACCGCCACCACGTCAGCCGCAAAAACCTCCAACCGTTCCGGAAAATCGGCCGTGGCCGGTGATGCTTTCCGCGCGTTCGGAAGCATCGCTCCGAACTTCAGCGGCGAATCTGAGCGCGTGGGTGAAGGAACATGCTCATGCCAATGGCAGCTCGCCTGTTCTGCCGGATCTTACTTACACACTGGGAGTCCGGCGGAACCATCACCCGCATCGCCTGACTCTCGTCGCTTCTGATTGGGCTGAACTAAGCGAAGAATTCGATGCCTTCGCGAAAAAAGAAGAAGGCCCTAAAGTACGCGCGACTTTCACACCGCGTCTGGAACACGCGCCGCGCATCGGTTTCATTATGAGCGGGCAGGGGCCGCAATGGTGGGGCATGGGGCGCGATTTGATGAAACACGAGCCGGTGTTTCGCGAAGCGATCGAAAAGTGTGATGCTGCGCTCCGTCCCTGGGCGAGTTTTTCACTTCTCGAAGAACTCGGCCGCTCCGAAGAAAAATCTCAGATGCATCGGACGGAGATCGGGCAGCCGTCCATTTTTGCGATGCAGATCGCGCTCGCCGCGCTTTGGAAATCATGGGGCGTTGACCCTTCCGCGGTCGTCGGTCATAGCGTGGGTGAAATCGCGGCGGCATGCGTCGCCGGTATTTTTTCTCTGGAAGAAGCGGCCCAGATTGTCGCGCAGCGGGCGCGTTTCATGGAATCGTGCGGACGCGGCGAAGGAACGATGCTCGCGGTAGGATTGCCGGAAGACGAAGCCCTGGCGCTCATTGCGCGACACGATCGAACCGTGACGATCTCCGCCGTAAACGGGCCGCGCTCTATCACACTTTCGGGTTCGCGTACCTCGCTCGAAGCGATGGCCGCCGAGCTCGAAGCGCAAGGCGCATTCGCGCGACTCGTTAGGGTCGATCATCCGTTTCACCATCCACTTATGCGACCGGCGTCGGAAGCTTTGGAAGCGGCGCTGTCCGATTTTAAGCCGCGAGTGGGGACGATCGCTTTCTTCAGTACGGTTACCGGTGAACGTTGCAGCGGCGAATCGTGCGACGCCGCTTATTGGGGCCGCGGTATTCGTGAACCGGTGCGTTTTGCCTCGGCCGTGGGCGCGCTGACAGACTTCGGCACGGACGTGTGGTTGGAACTCAATGCACATCCCGCGCTTGCCCATGCGGTCCAGGAATGCCTTATGGCGCGCGGAGCCAAAGGCACCGTGATCTCCTCGGCTCGCCGCGAACGCGAATTTGAATCCATGCTCGAGGCTGCAATGGATCTGCACCGCGCCGGCGTCCCGCTCGATTTTTCCGCGATGACGCCTTCCCGGCATCTCCTCTCGCTGCCGGCTTACGCTTGGGAAAAGACCCGTTGGTGGAACGAAGCAAGCGATGCTCGAGAGGGCCGCCTCGCACCGGGTGGACGCGGCCTGTTTGATGTCCGGTTGCCACGCGCGATGCCGACCTGGATCGTACGGCTGGACTCGCGCCACATGGCTTTTCTGAAAGATCACAAGGTTGAGAACCATGTCATTTTCCCGGCCGCGGCATTTGTTGAGATGGCGCTTGAGGCCGGGGTGCAGTTGTTCGAGGGGCAACCCTTTGTGGTTGAGGATTTCGAAATCCGGAAGCCGCTCATCCTGCCCGATCCGCCATCGGGTGTGCAGCTCGAGTTCTCCTACTCGCCTAACGAACGCACCTTTTCCATCCAAAGTCGTTTCGAACAAAGCGTCGCCTGGTCCCTCCACGTGGTGGGTTCGATGCGCGGTGAGCGCACGGAATCCATCTTTGCCTCCTCAAAATGGACGGACCTTTCGGGCACGCAATCCGTCGCGGTCGACGGCTTCTACCGCCACATGAGCGATCTGGGCCTGCGTTACGGGGAGGAATTTCGACCCGTTCGCGAATTGTCGGCCGGTGCCGGGCGATCTACGGGACGCGTGGTTTTGTCAGACGCGCTGTCTCCCCGCGCGGGCGAATATGCTGTGCACCCCGTTCTCTTCGACGGAGCGCTTCAAGTTTTCTCCGCTGGCGCGGCAACGGTTGAAGGTCGTCAGGCTCGGATGAAGCTGCCGGTCGGATTTCGCCGCATTCTCTTTCTCCGCTCACCGGGCCCCTCCAGTCAGGTGTGTGCAAAGGTGCGCGAGTTTGGCGATGATCTCCTCGAAGGCGACATCACTCTATATAATGAGGCAGGGAAACCTTGCGTGCTGCTGGAAGGATTCCGGGCCATTAGCCTTTCCGGCGCAGGCCGCTCTGTCGCGCCCGGCGGCACACGCGATTTAACATATCATGTCGCCTGGCAGCGGGTGCCTGACGAGTCGCCCAAACCAGCGCTGTCGCCGCTTCCACTGGATCAGTTGAAAGCCGCGGCACAGAGTGCACTGGACGATGTCGTTGATGTTCGCGGCCACTCTGAACTGGAGGCGGCGCTTTGCGCTCTTGACGATCTCGCCGCCGCGCAACTGGCGCGGGGAGTGGGGGAAATGGGAGTGACTCCAAGTATTACCTTTGACGCGACGACGCTTCAGGTAGCAACCCCGATGCGACCTATCTTTGAGCAGCTGATGGCCGGTCTCGTTAGGCATGGCTTGCTCCGGAGAAAAGAAGCGGGGTTTGAGCCAGTGCGTGGTTTTGCGCAAACAGCAGATTCCGCCGGAAAAGTTCTGCGCAACTACATCGAGAAGCACCCAGGACATCTCCCCGAGGCGCTCCTTTGCGAAGGAAACTGTGCGGAATTGGGTTCGATTTTGCGCGGCGAAAAGGATGCGGTGCAGGTTTTGTTCTCGGGGATCGGCGCGGAGTTGCTCGATCAATTCTATGGCGACGGCCTCTTCACCAGTCACTGGCTCGCGGCGATCGCCGCTGCCGTGAGCACGGCAGCTCGAAGTCTGCCGGAAGGACGCGGCCTGCGCATCCTGGAGATCGGCGCGGGGACAGGTGGATTGGCGTCGCAGCTTCTACCACTCTTGGAGCGCGGTTTGCATTCCTACACATTCACCGATGTCTCAGCCGCATTTTTTTCTGGCGCCGCGCAGAAGCTGGCGGCGTTTTCGGAGGTGGAGTTCAAGATTTTCGATCTCGAAAAACCAGGCGTGGAGCAGGAACTCGAAACAGGAGCATTCGACTTCATCATTGGGACCAACGTGCTGCACGCCGTCCGCGATGTGCGCGCTGCTTTGAGTAATTTGCGTGGGCTGCTTGCGCCCGGAGGCAGCCTCATTTTCATGGACACGGCTACGCCGCAACTTTGGACCGAGGCTGTTTTCGGCCTGACGAGCGGTTGGTGGCGGTTTACTGATCGCGATCTTCGCCCAGAACAACCCTTACTTAGGAGAGCACAATGGGAAGCGGTGCTACGGGAAACTGGTTTCGTTGAAACGGCTTCCTTGCCCGGTCTGATTGGCCCAACCGGAGGAGAAGGTCAGATCGGCCTGTTGGCACGCAAGTCCTACGATGAAGCTTCGGTGCCGCCTAAGACCCACTTGCAAGCGCCGGAAGAGAAATCGTGGCTTGTTTTCGCGGATGCGTCGGGAGTAAGTGAAGTGTTGGTTTCGCGACTTCGCGAACTTGGCGCCAGGTGCCGCGTCGCCACGCAGGGAGACCATTTCGAGTTCGATGGCAACGACGCTTTTACCTTGAGACCGGGAAAGCTGGAAGACTGGCAACAGCTTGTCAAAGACTGCGGGGTCTCCTCACCTGAGCGCATCGTCTATCTTTGGAATCTCGATGCACCTATCAATGGAGCCGACATGGCGACCAATCTGGACGCACTGCTCCATCTTACCCAAGCGCTCGAATCCGCTGCGCCCGCAGCAAGATTGCGCCTGGACTTGGTAACGCAGAACGCTCAGCCTGCCGGCAACGATCCGCGACCGACGGCGGTGGCGCAAGCGCCGAGCATCGGATTGATGCGCGTCATTTTGAACGAACATTCAAACCTTTCCTGGCGCGCCATCGATCTTCCCCCGAAACCGTCCCCAGCAGATGTGACATCGATTTGGAGCGAGCTATCGCGCAAAGACGGGGAACGCGAGGTCGCCTTGCGAGGTGAAGCTCGCTATGTTCGACGACTGGACCGCGGTCGCTTGTCCTCCGGGCAGTGGCTCGATCCGATCCTACCGTTGCGTTTGGAATGCCGCGAACGCGGTCGTCTCGACACGCTCCGCTTTGCTCCGTTCGAACTGCCGCCGTGCGGCTCGGGTCAGGTGTTGATTGAAGTGAAAGCGGCCGGAATGAATTTTCGCGACGTGCTCAAATCGCTGGCACTTTATCCAGGCGATGCTCCGGATGCACGCATTTTTGGAGACGAAGTTAGCGGCATCATCAAAGCGGTTGGATCGGACGTCACGCACCTCGCACCAGGAGATCGTGTGTTCGGGCTCGCCGTCTTCGGAATTGCCACTCACGCCATAGCGCGCGTGGGAGACATTCGACGGATTCCAGTGGATATGACTTTTGAGGCGGCTGCAACGTTACCGGTCGTTTTCATGACCGCGTGGTATGCGCTGCGAAACGTGGGGCGATTACGAAAGGGCGAGCGCGTCCTTGTTCACGCGGGCGCGGGTGGAGTCGGAATGGCCGCCATCCAGATCGCATTGCATCTTGGAGCGGAAGTGATCGCCACCGCCGGCAGTCCCAGCAAACGTGCTTTGCTCAAAACGCTCGGAGTGGAACACGTGATCGACTCGCGACGCGGCGATTTTGCTGAGTCGGTGCTCAAGATAACCGGTGGCAAAGGAGTGGACGTGGTTCTCAATGCGCTCGCTGGGGAAGCGATTCCGATGGGTCTTTCCTGTCTCGCCGAATTCGGCCGCTTCATTGAAATTGGCAAGCGCGACATCTATCAAAACGCGCGCATCCCGCTTCGGCCCCTCCGCAATAATGCGTCGTTCCATGTCGTGGCTATGGATGCGGTTTTCCACGGTAACGAAGAACTAACCCGCCAGATGCTGGAGGAGATTTGTGGCTTGGTCGAAAAAGGTGCGTTGCGGCCGCTTCCCTACCGGGCCTTTCCTGCCTGCCGCATCGATTCCGCGTTTCGGCTCATGGCTGGTGGAAAACATATCGGCAAAGTTGTGGTCGCATTCCCGACGCCCTTTGTCCCGCGACGCGGTGAATTGCCCGGTCCGGGATTCGAGGTGAAGCCGAATGGATGCTATCTCATTACCGGCGCTTTCGGCGGATACGGAAAGGTGCTGGCGCGATGGTTGGTTGACTGCGGTGCGCGGCATCTTGTGCTTACGAGCCGGAGCGGCGCTTCCAGTCCGGAGGCCAGCCAGTTTGTTGAGGACCTGCAGAAGCGCGGTGTCGAAGTGCGCGTCGTGTCTGCGGATGTCGGCGCGCCGGACGACGTGCGGCACCTTCTCGAAAGGATCAAGTCCGGTGCACAGCCGCTGCGCGGTCTCTTTCATCTCGCGATGGTAATCGACGATGCACCGCTTGCGGCGCTCACGCCCGAACGCATGCGAACCGTCCTCGGACCAAAGGCGCATGGCGGATGGCTCCTCCACCAGGCAACCCTCGAAATGAAACTCGATTGCTTTGTGATGTTCTCTTCTGTCTCAAGCATTTTTGGTAATCCCGCTCAGGGAAATTACAGTGCGGCGAACGCCTTTCTCGACAGCCTGGCGCACCATCGTCAGGCGCTTGGACTTCCTGGGCTTAGCGTGAATTGGGGCGTACTCGGCGGTGAAGGCTTTGTCGCGCGCAACGAACGTGTCGCCGATTTTCTTGCCCGACAGGGAACAATCGCAATTTCGCCCGGCGAAGCGACGGCGCTCCTTGAATCGTTCCTTCGTGCGGGAAGTGCCCAAGCGATTTCGATTCGGGTTGATTGGAGAAAATGGCGTCAATTCTTTCGGGGCATGCAGGAAAATCCCTTTCTGGAGCGCATTTTCACCGCGCTTGAAAATGAGGAGTCAGTTGGTTCAACGAATAACTGGCGAAGCCGGATCGACGCAGCTTCACCGGCTGAAAAACAGGCTCTTATTTGCCAGGCCGTCAGGGAAGCCGTCGGTTCCGTTTTGCGAGTAAAGGCTGACAGCCTGCGTGACGATCAGCCACTCACGGATCTTGGACTGGATTCGTTGATGGGTGTCGAAATCGAGACCTCGCTTGAAGCGGCGGTCGGCGTTGCTCTACCTGCAACGAGTCTGATGCGCGCTCGGACCATTGGTCAGATCGCCTCGTTGATCGCAGGTCACATGGGTGGCGCGGCGCCTGTCGCGGAATCCACGCCAGTGTCGGCGCAAACCGAAGCCACCAGTGCAGTCGACCTCGACGCGATTTCCGACGAAGAAATCGAACGCCTGCTCGGGCGCGAGTCCGACTTCGAAAAGACCGAAGCGATCGAAGACGCTAAGCGTTAAATGCCGGCGAATGTGTAACAGCGATGCCGGTCGACCAACGCGCTCGTCTCAAACAATGGCTCGAACGCGGTGAAGCCCAGCTTCATCCGCTGACTTTCCCACAACGAGAACTTTGGGAAGTCTCCCCGGTGCCGGCGGAGGACAACACGAATCACATCTGCTGTCTCATCAATGTGCACGGACTCCTGACTGAACGAGAGTGTCGCGCTGCGATCCAGCGAGTGGTCGATCGTCAGGAAGTTCTTCGTCTGTCGCTCCTTCCGGGTAAAGAACGTACACTCCAGACGATTCGCAAGAGTTGCGGGATCAACTTTGAATTTCGCGAAGTTCTGCCAAAAGATGCGCAGCCGGAAGCGATTGAAGAATTGGCAGCAGAGATTTTCCGGGCGCCATTCGACTTCGTGCAAGGGCCACTCTACCGCGCGGCCGACTTGCGTCGGGCGGCCAACGACCACGTGTTGGTGTTCGCTATTCATCACGCCATTGCTGACGGCTGGAGCCTGGGGGTATTAGTTCAGGACCTTTTTGCTGCATACATCGAGATAGTGATGGGTTCGTCCGAACCTTTGCTGCCGGTGCCACAAACCTACACGGCGTGGGGCGCAACCGAACGCGTTTTCTGGCAACCGGCGGTTCTGGACCAGCGGCTCGAGTTTTGGAGGACCAAGTTAGCCGGTTCACTTCGGATGTGGAATCCGCCGATCACGCAGGGGCCGCCCGAGCGATGGCTGTCCGCAATTCCTGCGAATCTGACTAACGAAACGCGCGAGCTGGCCCGTCAGACTACCGTAACATTCTTCAGCGTGCTGTTTGGAGCCTTCCAACTTGCGTTCTCCGAATGGAGCGGATTCGATGACTTGGTAGTGGGAACGCCGGTCGCCAATCGCACCAGGCAAACCGCACGAGAAACCATGGGATACTACGCGGGTATTGTACCTCTTCGTGGACAGATCGATCGCTCGCGCACTGCGGCCGAGCATTTACGAGCGGGACATCAACAAACGATTGACTCGTTTGCCAACGCCATCCCTTTTGTCGAATTGGCCCGCGCACTCGGGGAGAAATCGGAAGGAGGATACAATCCACTTTTCGAGGTTCGCTTTGCTTTGCAGAACCATCCCATGCCGGAGGTTTCGCTGCCGAATCTTTCGGCACGTCTGAGCATGCGTTCGACGGGCACCGCACGTTTTCAGCTCGGATGCGAAATCACTGAAGCCGGCGACGGTCTGGAAGTCGCATGGCTTTTTCGCGAGAACTTGTTTTCCCGGCATGACATTGAAAGCCTCGATGGCATATTTCGACGAGTTCTGGCGGGCATCTGCCGCTCGCCGGAGAACCGAATCTCTGAAGTACTGAACCGATCTCAATGAACCCCGCTATCGACGAAGATTTCAGCAAGTTGCATGAGCCGCACTGGGTATTGCGCGGGGCGTTTCAGCTTCTTGTTTTCGGTTTGGCTTTCACTGAAGTCATGCTCGCTATAACGGTGCACCGCGGATCGATCTGGCTGGCAGTGCCGCTCGTGCTTGTTGCCAGCCATTTGATGCACGGCATGCTCATCGGTCTGCACGAGGCCTCTCACGGGCTTCTCCGAAAAAATCGCCGCTTCAATGAGTTCGACGGAGTCGTGATCGGCACTTTGAGTCTGATGAGTTTCAGCCTCTATCGTGTCGTCCATCAAACACATCATGCGTATCTCGCGACGGACCGAGATCACGAATTTTGGCCACTCTCTCAAACGACCGTGCCACGGTGGAAGAGATGTCTGGCCGCATTTTTCGAGCTGAATCTCGGACTGGTTTATTCTCCGTTTGTTTTCCTGCGAGCTTTCTTTTGTTCGCCCTCGCCGGTCCGAAGCAAGCGTGTTCGCAAACGCATTTGGGCGGAATTAGCGCTGACTGTTGTAACCTGGGCGTTTATTCTCTGGGCGGTAGCAACATTCGGCGTGTGGAAATATTTCCTCTGGATGTATCTCGCGCCGGCAGCCTTGGCGGCTAATTTGCAGAGTTGGCGCAAATACATCGAGCACGTCGGAATGACGGGCGATACGGTAAATGGCACAACCAGGAGCATCGTCGCAAAGAGTTGGATGGGGCGACTGGTTGCTTTCACGCTCCTTCACGAACCATTTCACGGCGTTCATCATCAGCGTTCCGGTCTTCCTCACTCCGTTTTGCCCCAACACGTGGAAAAATTGCGGCCGAAAAGACCTGGCGAGCGAACACCGTATCCGAGTTATCGTTATGCTTTGATTGAACTGATGCGTTGTCTTGCAGATCCGCGCGTCGGGTCCAATGGCGGACGGTTGAGTCGATAGGGTAAACGCTTCTGTCGCGGTAAATAAAATGTTTTTTGGGGGCCATGTCTGCCCTCGGCCGCGAATCCCCATTATATGAAGATAGACATCACCAAAATTGCCGTGGCTTTGCTCGCCCTTGGAATTTGTACGACAGAGCTGCGCGCGCAGGCGACCACGACCGTGACTACGACGAAGGGTGCATTCACAGAGTATGTTCCCGGCTCGGAAACGATGGTTGTGAGAACTGAAACGAGCTCGGCCCCGTTGCGTTACGTGGTAAGCAAGCAGACGACGATTGTTGATGGATCCGGTGCGCCGGTCGCGATCGAGCGCATTTCACCGGGTAGTCCGCTCTCGATCCAGTATACAGGTACCGGCGAACACCTCGTAGCCTCACGCATCGTTGTGCAAAGGCCCGCCGCGGTCACCACCGAACCCGTGACAACCGCGCCTGTAGCGACCCAGCAGGACACGACCACGACCACGACACGCGCTCTGACCCATGACGAAAAACATGCTCTAAAAGAGCAACGAGAGCATCATAAGAAGGCAATGAAAGAAGAGATCGAAAAGGAGAAGGATGCCTTGGACAAGGCCAAGGATAAAATCGACGACGACAACCATTGAACGAAGTTCGTTCGCTATTCAGCGTACTGGCAGATTCTCGGCAGACGTGACAGCTTAAGCAGGTGACGCCGCCTTCTGCCAGCGCCTTCCTCGAGGCCAAAGGTCTGACCCGCGAGTTCGACGACGGGCAGGTCAAGGCCCTGCGCGGAGTCGATTTTTCCATCAAGGAGGGCGACTTCGTTGCCATTGTTGGACCGAGCGGAAGCGGTAAGTCGACCTTGCTGCAATTACTCGGTGCCTTGGATCGACCCACATCCGGAACCCTTCTCTATCGCGGAATATCGCTGCCGGATCATCCCAATCCGGCAGCATACCGTGCTCGCGAGGTCGGGTTTATTTTCCAGGCGTTTCAGCTACTGCCGACTTTCACCGCGGCCGAGAACGTGCAAATTCCAATGTTCGAGACGGATCGCTCGGCTTCTGAGCGACACGAGCGCGCTGTCGAATTGCTAAAGCTGGTTGGCCTCGAACATCGCCTCGATCATTTTCCATCCAAACTTTCCGGTGGCGAGCGACAGCGTGTCGCCATTGCGCGCAGTCTCGCTAATGAGCCATCGCTGCTACTCGCGGATGAACCGACCGGTAATCTTGACAGTGAAAACGCTCATTCGATTCTCGACCTCATTATTGGTCTGCAACAAGAGCAGGGTCGCACCATGGTGCTCGTCACTCATGACCCCACTATTGCCGGGCGAGCAGGAAGGATTCTTCATATGATCGACGGTCGAATCGTCTCGGACGATAAACGATGACCTTTTTTACTGTTGTCATCCGCGGTCTCTGGCGTCGTCCCTTGCGCACCGGGTTGACTCTCGCGGGAATTTCCATTGGTATCGCCGCCGTCGTTGCGTTGGTCGGGATGTCTCGAGGTTTTGAGAAAGGCTGGCAGCTTGGATTGAAGGCGCGCGGAACCGATGTCGTCGTCAGTAACAGAGGGGGATCACTCACGCCGAAGCCGTTCGACGCCTCCGTCCGCGATCGTATCGCCAGCCTTCCGCGCATCGACGCGACCTGCAATATTCTGGTGGAGGTAACCAGCGTTGAAGACTCGGATCTGATGATTCTGTCAGCTCGAGAATGGGGATGTTTTGCCTGGAATAATCTTGAACTTGTTTCCGGACGGATGCCGCGCGATGCCACGGAAGAAGCAGCAGTCTTGGGTCAGACCGCGGCGGAGGTGCTCAAGAAAAAAGCTGGTGACCCGATTCAGATTGAAACCAAGCAATTAACAGTCGTCGGAATCGTGAAGGGTGGCGCGCTCGTCGAAGACGGCTCGGTCATTCTTTCTTTACCGCTCTTGCAAGGAATCATCGGCTCTCCCAACCAGATCAACGCAATCGATATTCGAATGAAGCCTTCGAGCACCGAGCAACAAATCAAGGAACTTACTCGACAGATCGAACAACTGGTCCCGGAAGTTCGGGCTGTGACCGTGAGCGAACACCTCAGCCACGATGAGGGATTTCGGCTCGTCAAGGCCATGAGTTGGGGCACGTCTCTCCTCGCCATCCTTGTGGGTGTGCTGGGCGTGATGAACACGATGCTGATGACCGTTTTCGAGCGGACCCATGAGATCAGTGTGCTGCTCGCCATCGGTTGGACGCGGGGGCGGATCATGAGAATGATTCTTTACGAATCCGCGCTGCTTGGACTTTTCGGCGGCCTCGTTGGCGTGGCTATTGGCGCCATCGGAGTCCACGTGCTGAGCGCAACGCCGGCGATTCGAGGGTTATTGCAGCCTGACCTCAGCATTGCGCTCCTTGGCCTTTCTGTCGTCATCGCCGTTGCGGTCGGGATTATCAGCGGCCTTTATCCGGCCTGGCGGAGTTCGCGGCTAAACCCAAGCCAGGCTTTGCAAGCCGGATGAAGCAAGCGCAAACCAATCACTCCGTGCGAATTCATCCTGGGAGCATACCTTTATCCGTGAAACCTTTCTTCGCTCTCGCCATCGCCGCTGCGGCATTCTGCCTTATCTCGATTCACGCTGCGGAACCCGCACCGCCTGCAATGTCGGCGGCAGAGCTTGCGGCCCGGCTGGATTCGTTGAGGGAAGGAAGCGCACTGATTCGTTCCAAGCTAGAGATTCGTTCGCCCGATATCGGTCAGCGGATTCTGCAGCTTCAAATCAAGGAACGCCGGACGAAAACCTCCACTGATTTGGTTTATCAGATACTCTGGCCTAACGAGCTCAAGGGTGAAGCCGTGATCCTGCACCAGGGCCAGGGCGGATCCAAAGGATCAATCATTGTCCCGAACCAACCGGTTCGCACCATTAAAGGATCGCAAATGAACGAAGGATTATTCGATAGCGATCTCTCTTATCAGGACGCACTTGAAAATTTCTTTGCCTGGAAAAAGCAGGCTATTGTTGGCTCGGAGACGATCAACGGGGTGAACTGCCAGATTCTCGAATCGAAGCCGGACAGCTCCTCCGTCTCCATCTATACCAAAGTGCGCAGCTGGATTGATCCTCAGCGTTTCGTGCCGATGCGAATCGAGAAATATTCATCCTCAGGCGAACTCGTCGGCCGCATTGATGTCACTCTAGTCGCGCGTGATGAAAAGCACCATCCGATTCCGGCCAGTCTAATCGTGCATGGGCCGCGGAAAAATAGCGTGACGGAATTCAATGGCGCGCGCATCGATCAGGACGTGCAGTTCACGGACGCCGATTTCACAGCGGCGGGCATTCTAAAATAGCTGGATGGCTACCTGTTCACCGCGCTCTCAACCAGCCGCCCGGCATTGAGCAGATCCGCCTCGGCCAGGCGCGGTCCGATCAATTGCAGGCTCGTGACGTGAACCTTCGCACCGCGCAGGGGCACGGGCACCGCCAATGCCGGGTTGCCCGCAAAGTTCACGGCCTGCGTGTTCTGCAAGGCTAGCGCTCGCGCTTCAAAGGCGACCGTGCCACCGAAGAATGGGACACGCGGAGGAAGGGTTTTCATTGTCGGCATCGCAATAAAATCCACTTTCCTGAAGACTTTGCCTACCTCCGCTTTCCAGGCGGGCTGCGCTTTCAAGGCCGCTGGGTAGGTTGTTTTGTATTCAAGCCCGCCCAGAGCGACAATCGCTTTGGTTCGAATGCTCACTTCCGATTCATTTTGGAATTTCAAGTCGTAAATCCACGTCCCGACGGCAGCCACTATGGCAGCGTCCTTTTGCGCCTGATTCCATTTGTCTGTGAATTCCTGGCTCAGCTTCACAATTTTGAATCCGGTCGCGGCGAGTGCGTCATCCACAGCATGATCCACCTTCGGATCTGTGCCCTTTATATAGAGTCGCCCCACCCGGATATCTTTCGCGGATGGTTTCGCAGCGACGGCCTGGTGATATCGGTTGAGAAACCCGCTTTCCAACAGGTCCATACCCAAAACGGTGGCGGCTATGTCTTTTGCCATCGGCCCGACCGTGTCGAGCTGCGTCGGCGCGATCGGATACACTCCCTTTAGCGGGACCAATCCAAACGTCGTCTTTAGACCAACGACTCCGCAGTCGGCAGCCGGGATTCGGATCGAGCCGGCGGTATCAGTGCCTAAAGCAACATCGGCTTCCTCGTTCGCCACAGCCACCGCCGAGCCACTGGATGATCCGCCTGGAATCAAACTGTCCCGCAATGGATTTCGCGGGTTGCCGTAATAGGCGTTCATACCGGAGACAGCCACTGCCAACTCCGACAGGTTGGTTTTTCCGACAAATTGCACGCCACGCTGACGTGCGATTTCCAGACATTTCGCGTCGCGTTTCGCAGGCGGACTATGCTTGGCGAGAAACTCGGAACCGGCAGTCGTGACCACGCCTTTGATGTCGATCAGATCCTTCACTGCCAGCCGTAGTTTTTTGTTTCCTGCCTGTGGCGGCCAGTATTCGATGAACGCCCGGTCACGGGTTGCGCTGACCGGGCGCGCATTTGGAATCGCGCAGCCGTTGAGCCAGCTGATCAGTGCCAGCCCGGCCAAGATCGTCCTGGTAGCCGCGCCGCCGAACACGATTCGAAACAATTGATTGGATTGGCTGAACATGATTGCGCCCACTAAACAGCTCAGCGCGAATCACGCCACCGAAAAGGGAAATCCTTTTTTTGCGAGTCCACAAGGAAGTAACAACTCTTCGACCGATAAACCCGGGCAATATTCATCGCTTGTCGCTAGCGAATGAATAAATGATCAAGTCTCGCAGCCTTGTTTCGTGAGGCTTCGTTACGTGAAACCCTAGTCCTATTTGGAGCGGCGAAGGTCTCCGGTAGATCCCTAAACAAGTGAGACGATGCTAAATCCGGCAATAAACGACATCTCTGACTCAGCATTATCTTCGATAAGCGGACGCGCTTCTCAGGGGATCATACGGCACCCGGCCATTTCGCGTGGGCGCATAAACAAAGCCGTAGCGGTCCCTTTTTACATCCACCGGCTCATGAAGTAAGCCTTTCTTACGCGCTTTCTCAGTGTATTCGATCAGCACTCTTGCCGTTCCATTGAAGCCCCACATTCTAAATCCCGTCCCGAAAAGTCCGCCCTTGGGGAAAAGCTCGTCCAAACCGGCCATGGCATGAAAGCAACTGATAGCGACTTTGTCTTTTCGATAAAGACGATCGTCGGCGCGATATTTAATGGTTCCTCCGTCGAGCAAGCGTTTGCGCTTCACTACGATATCAAATCCAGCTTTTCTGATCTCATATGGTCCCCACATGGCCACCGCATTCTTTGCATCCACAGCAAGCTTGATCGTTTCTGCGAGCGTAAAGTTTCGGCCGATCGATACGGGACACTTATTCCTCTCTGGAATAATGCGGCTGCCCGCGCCATCAAAGACGCACAGATGGGGATTGCTCAAGAAATCGTGAGGCAGCCAGCTGATGGTAAACGCTTCAAATTCCCGGTTCCTATATTTTCGTAGTTTGAGACCCGGCGTCAGCTTGGGCTGCTTATTATCTGCAAGGACTCGGATGACCGAGATAAACGAGTGCGAAAATTCCGGGTGATTCCCGCGGTCCTGGTAAGCAAAAGGAATAATGAAATACCGCTCGCGCGTGTTACTGCCCTCACCGAGGCGAGCCGCGACTTTGGCTTTGATGCGATCTACGATCTGCGTGTAGAGGGGCACATCATAGTTCGAAAAATCCACATCTGCCTGCGCGACGATGGGCAAAACAAAAAGTAAGATGAAGGTTCTGAAAAGCATATCGACAAATTACCGGGAAACGACTCCGATTGGAAGTCTCGGATAGGGTGGGGTCTCGGCCGCCAAGTCGGGCATCCCTGCCAGATGCCCTCACTCAGGGCAAAGCGCAACGACCGAAGGAGGAACGCTCAACGCTCAACGCTTAACGCTCAACGTCCAACATCCAACGCAAAACGTCGATTCCGAATTTGGATGTTCTGCGTTCGACGTTCGGTGTTTTCTTATCTTGCAATGAACGCGGAGCCCACGGGCCTCGAACCCCACAATTGCGCTTAGCCACACACAGTGACCGTATTCGGATTATGCCCAGTAATCGCTGGCCAGTGGTTCGGCAAAACTCACGCGAATTCATTGTGCAAGAGTGGCGACCTCTGCTGTCACCGCGCGAGAGCCCGCTAAATCATTGAATTTTGCGCATTTTACCTGGGAAAACGCTCACGATTTGATGTGCAACGAAAAGTCCTGTGCTACGAATCGCGACTCCGCCCCCTGGGGCCTGCCTGTCCGAGCTTCAAGGAATTCATTCGCAACGGGGTAGGGGACGATGAGTTCGAACCGCGCTAACCGTGAAATTCCGAGCTGCAAACCGAGTTTGACTCCGCGGCGTCCGATCAGTCGTGAGCGGCAGTGAAAAACGTTTTGCGAATAGACTGTGTGTATGTGTCAGATGTTCGGATCAGATGATTCAATGATCTGTGCACCAATCCGCTTTGCTGCAGCTATTTCCTTGGTTCCCGTAGTGCGGAAGATCTCTCGCGGAACGCCGTCAACAGATAGTGGAATGAAGCACACGTGCCGGTCGTTGCGGCCGGGTGGGGGAGCGTGCAGGTAGAATTTCCGCGTTGTGCACCGGACGGGTACGAGTAATTTCCGATTCCTCATGGCTCCAATGCTAACACACAACGATACATTTCATGCTCCCGAATCTGCGACCGATTTTGGCTGTACGAAGGCACACGTTTGTACAGCATTAGCCTCGTAAAAAGGCATTTGCACCATTACCTCAATTGGCAGAGCAAGTGACTCTTAACGACCGTCCTTCCGAGGTAAATTGGCCAGCGCTACCGAATAAGCTACGGAATTTCGGATGTTGGGATGGTCTCTCAACGGGGCCCGTTGATCTCGACCCTGAAGGCGATGGACAATTCTGCGTCGAGTTGGAAGAATTACTCATTACAAACCGACCATAATGTTACGAGTCGGAAAAGCCTTCACAGCATAAATAACGAAACTGCGCATATCTCCGACTGCCGAAAAGTAAAGAGTCGCTTCAGGCAGCTCAGATATATGACTTGCCTGCCACCGCGCCCGATAAAGCAGCTGATTTGTAATTCAAGAAAGAGTTTTTGCGTGGCTTTTCAGCGGCTTGACCAGTTTGAAAATGCTAGCTATCTCGGTTTGTCGGATTCGCGACGCCGTGCGCAGAATTGCGCGATTTTGCAGCAAAAATTTCGGAGACCGTAGAAAGCACCGTGAAAAGCAGCCTCTCTCGCGCGCGTGGGATTGTTCGGCGAGCGGGTGAAGCAGCCGACTTATGGCAGCAAAATCAGCACATCTGCGACACTGCGCTCATGCCGTAAATTGTTGAAAAAAAAGCTTGACGAGCTGCGAGCTTGCTTCCTAATCTCGCATTTAAAGGAACGAAATACCTATGAACCCCTCGAAATTTGACGAACTAACTAAAGAGCTGGCGAAATCGACCTCACGGCGCCACGCTCTGAGAACCATTCTCATGGCATCGATCGGCGGCGTCGTTGGTCTGGGTGCGATTCGCAGTGTTTTTGGAAACAAAATTAAGTGCGGTGGCGGTCCCTCGAATAACGACTGCGCCCAATGGTGCGCAGCTGTCTTTGGCCCAAATACACCAGCCGCAGGCCAATGTACCAGTGATGCTGCTCATAACAGGGGAGCCTGCTGTCAATGTGGCGCTGTAGATCCTTCTTCAATCTGTTGTACCAGGGATAGCAATGGCTTCTGCGTCGGCGGCACCGTGGTTGCCGGGTGCTTCTGCGATAGCACTCAGTGCCAAACCTGCGACACAAGTACTGGCACCTGTGTTGGCTGTCCCCCGGGTCAGACCTGCCAAAACGGACAGTGCAGCGGCTGCTCTGGCGGCGTTTGCGGTACCTACACCAATTGCGACCAGAACAGCGGCTGTTTTTGTGGTACCACCTCAGAGGGGGGAAGCGCATGTTTCGTTGACTCGCCATGCGCGAATTTGACGGGCTGCACCACCTCTGCCGATTGCGACGCAAATAGCATCTGTCTAGTGGGCTCGTGCTGTGGTACGAACGTTTGTATCCCACTTTGCGGAACGGACGGGCCAGCAGCACATCGTGCTCTGTCTGGAACCGGCCCCACCGCTGCCCACCGTTAGTTCAAACACCGTTACAAATAAGAGCAGGTCGTCTCTAGAGCGTTGCAAGTTACCAAGGGTGTTTGCGGAGGCGAACTAAGGTAGAAAAGCTGGGGACCGGCGAGAAACGCGAACGCCATATCGGCAGCGCTTGTGGATGGGGTGTGACTAGTGTTACCATTGAAGAGAAGTCCCTATGAGTCTTCTGCTTCTCCTCCTGCGTTTGTTCTTGGCTGGGATCTTTGCCGTCGCCGGCGCGGCTAAGCTGGCGGATCTGGCTGGTTCGCAGAAAGCCATGCGCGACTTCGGCGTGCCTGCCGAACTGGCTGATGTTTTTGGGCTGCTGTTGCCGGTGGCCGAACTGGCGATAGCTGTGACGCTTGTTGTCCCGCTAGCAGCCTGGTGGGGGGCCGTCGCAGCCTTCGCTTTGTTGCTCATCTTTGTGGCCGGGATCGGCTACAATTTGGTGCAGGGGCGCACGCCCGATTGCCATTGCTTCGGCCAGCTGCACTCCGCACCCGCGGGGTGGTCGACACTGATCCGCAATCTTATGCTGGCAGGCCTTGCCGGTGTTGTCGTTGGATTCGGAAGGAGCACCACTGGCCCAGGTGTACTGGAGTCGCTCAACGGCCTAACAGTTAGCGAGTGCGTCGAACTTGTGGCTGGTGCTCTGCTGCTCATCGTTCTGATCGCAGAAGGCTGGCTGCTGATGCAGATGATGACGCAACGTGGCCGCTTGCTGTTGCGGATCGAGGCGCTGGAGAAACGGTTGGGTATGTCCGCACAACCAGCGCCTGGGCTCGCGCTCGGCACTCCTGCTCCCGTTTTCGAGTTGCCAGGGCTCGATGGGAAGACGACTACGTTGCAAGAATTGCGTTCGTTAGGCAAACCGCTCGTGTTAGTGTTCACCGACGCAGCTTGTGGACCGTGCACCGCCTTGCTGCCGGATATTGGGCAGTGGCAGCGCGAACACGGAAAAAAAATGGTCGTGGCGCTTGTTAGTCGCGGAACGGTCGAGGCCAATCGGACGAAGGTTAAAGAGGCCAAGGTGACCAATGTGTTTCTTCAGAAAGACGGCGAAGTTGCTCAAGCCTACCAGGCGCACGGGACGCCGAGCGCGGTAGTGGTCAATCATCGGGACGGTACGATTGGAAGCGCACTTGCGCAGGGTCCCGATGCCATCCGTGGGATGATTGGCGCCACGCTTAACGGTGCACTTCCAATGGCTGCTCCGCGACCGCCAGCAAGCCTTAAGATAGGCGAACCGGCTCCGGATTTCAGCTTGCCCAATCTCGCCGGCAAAGCCGTCAAGCTCTCGGACTTCCGCGGTAGCCCAACATTGGTCCTTTTCTGGCGACCGAGTTGCGGTTTCTGCGGGCGCATGCTGCCTGACCTGAAAGCATGGGAGGCAAATCGCTCTAACGGTGCGCCGAAGCTGCTCGTGGTTTCGACCGATAGCGTCGACGACAACAGGGCGATGGCGCTACGCTCGCCGATCGTGCTCGAGAAAGGCGGCATGAGCGTGGGGATCAAGTTTGGAGCAGCGGGCACGCCGATGGCCGTGCTGGTTGACGCACAGGGCAAGATCGCTTCTGAACTAGCAGCAGGAGCCCCTGCGGTGCTGGCATTGGCGGGTCAGGACCAGGCCCAATCGGATACACACACCTAGGCCCCAGCTTCCAGAGCAAACCCTATTTCGGCACCGATCACAGTCAGCATGACCACTAGCCGGGTCGCCGAACTAGGAATTTCGAAGCTTGTAAAGGTCAACACGCTCGCCGAATTTCCCTCGGTAATCGCCGGCATAGCTCAGTTGGTCCAGAGCGGCTAATTTGTAATTCAAAGAGGCCTTTTTGCGCAGTTTTTCAGGATGTTGCGCAGCGTGTTTTTTAGACCTGACCAGAGGCAAGCTGGTTCGCACCGCGTTGCGCAGAATTGCGCGGTTTTGCAGCAGAAATTTTGCAGACCGTAGAAGCGACCGTGAAAAAGCAAGTTCCCTCGCGCGCGCGCGCGCGGAATGGTCATCGAGGCATTCGGCGTCTCCATCGATTGGTTAGCCGCGCTCATTTAGTGGACATCACATGCAAAAACGGCTTAAGCGCAGTGAAGGCAGCAATCGCGCCAATTAAAGACAAAGAGGTAGTTGCGATACCTAAGCCGCGAGAACGTATCCAGCCGCTGACGCCGAAACTGGCGAATAGCAATACCATACCGGAGAGGAACAACGTCGAGAGCAGCACCAGTTGCAGATCCGCTGCTGCATTTGATATGCTGAAATCGCTCGGCTGATTGGTGGCGCGAGCAGCGGTGAATGTCATCCCGAGCGTAACGGGCAGAAAGGCCACGGAAGCCGCCACCGCAAGAAACGCTGCCCACGTACCTGCACGATGCTGGCGCGCTGCTATCGGTAACGTGCCGTAAAAAGTAAAAGAGAAACCTACCAGGACGGAGCTGACAAAAGCGAACTGTCGATAAAACTCGGCCATGGTGTCTAATGAGAATTAGACTGCAACTTGCAATCTACTTCCGCCTCACAGACCAGTTTGCCGCAAAACACTGCAAGGAGGCAAGTTTGCTTAAGCAAAGACGTGTTCCGGCGGCGTCTCGAAAGTGTGGAGCGCGAGAAATTGAATCCACTAGCTGGATTACGCGCATCTCATGAATGGATGGGTGACGTGTCGACAATCCCAGAAACGGGACGGCAAAATCCCGGAAGCGACAAAACTCCATCGTCAGCTGCTCCACAGGATTCCACTCAACCAGATGAATTCGAAGAAGTTATGAGTTTAGAAACAGCCCTGGTACGAGCTTTGCAACGTCACGGAGCGATATGGTAGCCAATCGGAAAGGGCGGAACAGCCTTGGGGGGACTACCGGCTGCGAAGCTTACGAGGTCCGTCCCCACGAGAACGGGGATGGCGTTGATCTAATCAGCGATCGGTTTCGATATGGCCCGATCTGGTATTCAGGACCCGACGCAGTCCGCCGCGCGGTCGCGTACGCGAAGTACCGTTCTCTCTCGCGCTCGCACCGGGCGATCATCCGCGTGTTTTATGCAGCGGGCAACGTCCTCGAAACGCACGAGCACAGGGGCGATTTCAAGGAACCGTATCGGCCTACTCGGGATCGCTAGAATCGTTTTTCGATTGTCAGACGGCGAAACCAGCGGCCATGATGTCATCGACTATTTTTGCACGCTCGCACGCTGCTGCTCGTCATAAGAGAAACCCATCCTGTCAACGATAGAGAACACGGCTCTAGGACCGGCGGTTTTTGGTCGCATTTGGCCCTATCTCGATCGTATCAGAAACCACCTACAAGACTATTCCTAATCTCGCTATGGTCTAGGCGGCGGCGTGGGTCGAGGTGTAGGCGTCGCCCGAGGCATAGTAAACAGGGTTCGGAGATCGCCAATCGCGGGACTGTTAAGCGGGAAATACGGAGCGTTCGGCGCCGCAATCGGGTTCGGCAAATTGTCGCGACTGCGGGACGACAACGATGGCAGAGTCCAATTCCATTCGATGAACTTCAGAAGCGAAGCGTGATCGGCATAGGTGTGATCGACGTGACCTCTCCTGGCGAATGGCGAAACCGCGATTAGCACCGTGCGCGGACCATCGCCAAAGAAGTCGATAGGCTGGATGTATCCTGAGTCATACAAGCCCCCGCTTTCATCGAATGTGATCAGGATCGCTGTATCCTTCCACAGCTGATCGTTCCCCCTTACACTGTTTACTATCTTGCGGACGAAAGCCTCGTACAGCGGGGGGGTTGAGCTACCGGGATGCCCGTCCAACAGCACGTCAGGCTTAACGAACGTAACTGCGGGCAACTGGTTAGCGGCGACATCGGAGTAGAACTGCTCCAAATCAACCAGGTTTTGCCGCAAAGATGTCGTCATAATTGACGTTGCATACTGGAATCCATTGCAAATTGCGCAGTAAAGGGTGTTCTCTGGTGGGTCATGACTAGCCACACTGAAACCTCCTCCGTAATACCTCCATGAGATATTGTGAGCCGAAAGAGCATCGCCTATGGTCGGGATCGTCTGCGGCCCAATCGAAAACGCAGGTCCCGCTGGGAATTCGTTCACGTCTTGATTGCTGATTATCGTGCCGCTCGTGGTGTAATAGGGATAATCATTGTTCAGCTGGTACCAATGGCTTGCAGCGCAGTTGCCATTGTTGAACGGCGGGTACGGTAGGGCCTGAAGGTAACTCATGATTGGCTGAACCCCCGGCTGCGTGTCATCGGAACAGTTAGTGAAAGCAACACCTGTGCTGCCTGGATCCGCCGCAACGTTAAAGTGGTCGTTGTTGTAGAAATTGTTAGTCCCAGCTCTAGGGTTAGGATCCTCGACGAGATCTGCGGCAGGCATGGCCGGGTTTCCGTTGGCGTCGGTAAAGTAATAAACGTCGCCGGTGAACAGGAATTGCGAATTGGGTCCAGTGCCGCCCATCACCGGCTGATGGTAGTTATCGCTTATTGCGTAGTTCTCCGCCAGATCGAGAAAGTAGGGGAAATCACCCTGAGACATGCTGTAATAGCCCATTGCGGCGCCTCCTTGAAAGGTATCCTCGTTCGTCATCGGTGGGTTGGTGAACCCCCATCCCACGGTTACCGCGGCCCACGTGAAAAGGTCGCGCTTGCAGCCGCTCGGGTTTTCCTGCGTAATGTTGGCAACAGAGCAATCGGACTGTTGCCACATCTGATAGAACCGATGTACAGGGTCACCTGTGTTGCTGGTGTAAGTCGTGTTCGCAATCGTCTCAACCCCAGGGGGGAAGGGCGTCCCGCAGTTGTTCAACTCTGAATCGCCTAGGAGCAAGTAAGGCCCATTGTCTAGATCCGATGGATAACGGCAATCGGGCACGGGAGTTGCGCCAATCTTGGGATCATAGGCGGACTGACCCGTGCCTCGAGTAGACAGAAGCCCCTGCGATGTTGGATCCAGCCCTATGTCACTGCAGAAGATCCCAGGTTTCAGGTTGCACGGCCCGGTTGGCAGCGCACTGAGAGTAGTGCTCGGCTGCGGCAAGTATTGAAAATGACCCGTTTGCGTGGGACTGAGCTCATACGTCTTTGTATCGGTCGCCTCCTGCTGCGCCGCCGCCTCAAAGTTCGTTCCAATATTACCGTTGATCTGGACGATGTCCTGGGACAGCAGGTTCCACACTGTCTGCGTTGGATCAGATGGCACGTACGTGCCGAACACGTTGTCGAAGCTCCGATTCTCCCCGACTACAACGATAAGGTGACGGATCGGCGAGCGCGTATCGGCAACAGTTAAGGGAGCGTCCTTGCCCCGAAAGATTTCAGAGCTGTTCTGTCCCGACGAAAGAGCGGAGACGCGGAAGTTCCTTGGCGCAGCAGCTAACATCCCAAGGCAGACTGCCACTGAAATTAGAATGGAGGCGATTGCGATTCTCATATGATTTGTTTTCGGGGGGAGTAATCATGGAGACTTCCCTCATACAAAGTAAAGCAATTTTACTTTACTGCCGAAGATCGCGGTAGCGCTGTGATTCGCGTTTGCGATGAAGCGGGCAACGTGATCGAGACGCACGAACACGCAGGCGAGTTCAAAGAACCGTAGCGCGCAAAACAAAAAGCCGCCACACGCTGAAGCGTGACGGCTGATTGTGAATGCTGCTGTTTTGTTAGGGCAAGCGCGGCTTTAGGGATTGTTGACGACTTGCGGCGCAGGTTTGCTCGCTTCAAGTTGGGCGCTCACCTTTTGGATTTGGGCGGCCTGCTCCCTGAGCCGGGCTGTGAGAGTCTGTATTTGTTCCTGTTGCTGCGCGACCGTTGCTTCCAACTTCTCAAGTTTGCCAACTTTGCCATTGAGCACGGCAGGGCTGATAGGCGTGCCGGGCGCGCCACGAAGCGCAACAGGTGCCCTCCCACTCGGGTTCGGTTCGAAGCCAAGGTGGTCGTCGTTAAGGTCTATAGTAACGTAAACAACGTTGATGCCGTTAACAGGCTGCTCGTTGTTGACGATACCACCGATGTAGCACTCTATGGACCCGGACCTCCCGTTCGAGACGTCGCCGATGCGGATCGTATCGCTTTCGTCGGCGGCAAGGGTACCAACGAACTCGCCGATGTAAATGTTATTGAAGCCAGCAACCACGTTTGGTCCCGCCCCCGTACCCACGACTGTGTTCGCAAAGCCAGTCGTGTTGAGCAAAGCGCTGCCGCGCCCACTGCAGTATTGTTATCCCCGTTGTTGAGGAGCAGGGCTCCAACGCCAACACCGGTGTTTAATCTGCCACTGCTATCCGACAACAGTGAACGCCAGCCAATTCCTGTGTTTCCGGCACCGGACGTGAGGCTTTGAAGGGCTTGAGTCCCTTCTGCGGTAGTGAACCCGGGATAGCCCCCGTCTGGTGCTGGGACAACCGCCCGTGCGTTTGGTAACGGCGCAATGAGCATGAGCGCGAGTGTGATCAGAAGTGGTGGTGTAGTTATTTTGAGCTGAATTAGTGGATTCATAATTGTTACCTTTCGTTCCCTCGGTGGTTGACCCTGTGACTGCGAGGTCTGAAAGAGAGGAAGAAAAGACCGAGAGAGCGCTCTCTTACCCCTGATTCAGATCTTTGGAACGGTGGCGAGTTTGGCAGAAATCTCGCGTACCTGGTCAAAACAATTAGCCGCAACCACGAACCGCCAATTCAAGTTCAATAAACAACTGTCAGCTTTTCATCCGTATGCACAACGAAACGCTTTCCGTCGCCGCGATGTGCGTCGGCAATCCAGATCGTTCGCCCGTGAGAATCAATCGCTGAACGTAGCCCCAATTCCAACCGGCTTTAGGGATTGTTGACCACTTGCGGCGCAGGTTTGCTCGCTTCAAGCTGGGCACTCACTTTTTGGATTTGCGTGGCCTGCTCCTTGAGCTTGGCGAACCTGGGTCGGATTTTTCTGGCCGCACCATGCGACACCCGCTACACCAACGCCTATGCGTCAGTCCCCATTCGTCGCGCCGGAGAGTGGGGACGACGGTGCGCTAGCAGTCGCGGTTAAAAGGAATCCGGGGATTCGCGCCAAGGCGCTGGGCTGGATCAAGCGATATGGGCTGCCGGAGGTCGCCGGGACGCTCATGGCCTACTGGGGATACTTCACGGCGCACGGCGCGACCAAGGGGAACGAAGTGGCGTCGGCCTACGCGGCGTCGGTCTGCGAGACGCTCGGTTTTTTTTCTGTCGTTATCATTCGCCAAGTGATAGCGGATCGGGCGAGGGCGGTGCGGCGTTTGCACAACTACGGATGGAACGGCGCGGGGAAGACGATCCGCAATCTGGTGATGGAATTCGGCCTGCCGGAAATCGTGGATACGGGCTTCATCCGCCCGCTGGCCATGGGCACGGCGGCGCACTTTTTCGGCGCGGGCTGGGGTATCGCCGTCGGCAAGATTGTCTCGGACATCTCGTTTTTTCTACCGGCGATCATGCTGCACGAGTTGCAGAAAAAATGGGCGCGGGCCGAGGCTCGCAGTCTCGTAAGCGTGAGCGGCACGGCCGCGGCCCCGGACGAATTGGAGAACCGCATGGACGCTCTGCACAAAAGCGATGTCTTCGGCGGTGTGTCGGAGGAGGACATCGAGTTCTTCGCGTCGATGTTCGACCGGCGCGATCTGGCGGACGGCGAGGTGCTGTGCGCGAAGGGGGACGTGGCGACGGAAATCTATGTAGTGAAGGATGGCGTGGTTGAAGTGCGTGTGAAGAGTGATGGGCCCCCGTTGGCGACGCTGGGGCGGAGCACGGTGCTGGGAGAGTACGGCATGTTCACCGGCGAGCGGCGCAATGCCACGGTCACGGCGAAGGGGCCGGTGGCGGTCCTGACGCTCGACTACGAAAGGTTCCGGCGCTTCATGATCGCTTTTCCGGAGGGGACGATTGCGCTGCTAAAAAGCGCGGTGCTGCGGCAGATGAAGATGCGCGAAGACATTTAGCCGTGGCCGCGGATTTTGATTCGTTCGATGAGCGCGGCGTAGTCAGCGGGCGTGGCCGCGGGATTGAGCAACGTGAACTTCAACGCGCTGCGCCCCGCGACGACAGTGTGCCCGAGTACTGCTTCGCCGGCGTTGAACATGGCGTGTCGGATGGCGTCGCAGTCGGCGCCTCGCAGTCGGAAAACGACGCAGGTCGTCTCCGGCTCATGCAACAGCTCAAATGCGGGATTGCGCGCGAGCAGCGCGGCGACTTCGCGCGCTAGCGCCATGCAGCGGTCGATCATTTCGCCGAGCCTACGCGCGCCAATGGCACGCAGGCACACCCAGACTTTGAGCGCATCGAAGCGACGCGTGGTCAGGACGGACTTCGTGACGAGATCAGGGATGCCGAGTTCCGCGTGCGCTTCGGAATTGAGGTAGTCGGCCTGAAATTTGATCGTGTCGAAGAGCGCATCGTCACGCAAGACGAGCGCCGAGCAACTGATGGGCATCCACAGCAGTTTGTGAAAATCGACGCCGACGGAATCGGCCAACTCGATCCCGCGCAACGCATCTCGCTGCGCGGAAAGGAGCAATGCGCCGCCGTAGGCCGCATCGACGTGGAACCATGCGCCCGCGGCCTCCGCAAGCCGCGCGATCTCCGCGAGCGGATCGATCGCGCCGAAGTCCGTTGTCCCCGCGGTGCCGATGATCGCGACGGCGTGCCCGCCCGCCGTCCGCAGCGCGGCGAGGCAGTCCGCGAGCGCATCCACGCGCATCCGACTACGGTCATCGACAGGAATCCAAATCACCGAATCCGTCCCGAGGCCAAGCTGCATCGCAGACTTGGCGACGCTGAAATGCGCGGCGGCGGAGCAGATGAAGCGGTAGCGCTCGGCCTCCACCGGTAGACCTTTTTCGTGGCTCCGCCAGTTCCACTTTCGCAACGCGAAATGATCGCGCGCAAGCAGCATGGCCATATAGTTCGACACCGTCCCGCCGGGCGTGAATGTACCGCCGGATGCAGACGGCAGCCCGATCGCGGAGCAAAGCCAGCGCAGCACTTTCTGCTCTATGAGGGTGGCAGCGGGCGCTTGATCGAACGAATCCATCGATTGATTCAACGCGCTCAGAATCACTTCCGCCGCAAGCGCGGGAATCAGCGGCGCGCAGTGCAAATGGGCGACCGTCCGCGGATGCGCGGGCTGCACGGAATGCGCAATGATCTCGCGAAGTTCCGCCATCCATTCCCCATCGTTATCGAGCGGCTGCGAAAACAAATCGTTGAGCTGCCGCGGCGCCGCACCGCTATACGGCTGCGCGGGCAGCGCGCCGAGGAGGAGATCGGCGGCCTGGAGAATCGCGTTGCGATACGCCGCGCGACTCGCGGGATCAGAGGTGAGGAACAATGGCGTGTCCATCCCCGCGCGTTAGCCTTCGCCCACCGCGACGCACGCGCCGGCGATCCCTTCCGCAATCTGGTCGATCTCACTTTCGCCGACGATGAGGGGCGGCAGAAAGCGCAGCACGCTGCCGCCACGTCCGCCCAGTTCGATGATCAGGTTGCGCTTGAACGCCTCCTGCTGAATCCGCGCCGCGCGCCCGGGATCCGGCACCGGCACGCCATCGCGGTCCAGCTTTTCAGGGTCCACGATCTTCGCGCCGAGCATTAGTCCAAGGCCTCGCAAATGGCCGATGAACGCGTGTTTCTTTTGGATTTCGGACAAGTGTCCACGCAGGCGCGCGCCCATTTCCGCGGCATGCGCGGGAATGTTGTTCTGTTGGATGAAGCGCAGCGTCGCAAGGCCCGTGGACATCGCGAGCAGGTTCCCCCGGAAGGTGCCCGCGTGCGCGCCGGGCTGCCACGCGTCAAACCGCTTGTGATAAATGAGCACGGTCAGCGGCAGTCCGCCGCCGAGCGCTTTCGAGAGAACAAGCAGGTCGGGCACCACGCCGGAATGCTCGATGGCATAAAGTTTTCCCGTCCGCCCCCAGCCCGACTGCACTTCATCCACGATCAACGGAATCTCCTGCTCCCGCGTGACCCGCCGCACCTCCCGCACGAAATCATCCGGCGCGGGATTGCTCCCCGATTCGCCCTGTATAATCTCCATCACGACGCCCGCAGCCTTAGGGATCCCGCCCTCAGAATCGGTCAGCGCCGTTTCGAGAAACGCCGCGCATCGGCAATCCGTGCAAGGGCGCAGACCGAGGGGACAACGGTACGCGCTCGGAAAAGGCATGAAGTGAACGCCCGCCATCAAATTCGCGACGCTCTTCGGGGCGATATTGCCCATAAGGCTCAGCGAGCCGTTCGTGTGACCGTGATACGCGCCGCGAAACGCGACCATCGCGCTGCGCCCCGTCGCAATCTTCACGAGCTTTATCGCCGCCTCAATCCCGTCGCTGCCCGTCGGGCCGCAGAACTGAATCCGCGCATCGCGCGCCAGTTCCGGCGGCAGGCTCGCAAAAAGTTCCGTGATGAATTCATCGCGCAGCGGGCTGCCCAGATCGAGCGTTTGCAGCGGCAGCTCCGCCGCGAGATGCGCCCGGATTGCCTCCACCACGACGGGATGATTGTGCCCGAGCACGAGCGTGCCCGCGCCTGTGAGACAATCCAGAAAAACGCGGCCATCGACATCCGTGATGAAACATCCGCGCGCCTTTGCGATCGTGAACGGGAGCCGCCGCGAATACGTGCGCGCTTTGGATTCGCGCGCCTGCTGTCGCCCGAGATAATCCGATGAAATTGAGACTGGAGGAAGGTGCGGTCGCGTAACGCGGAGCGGATTTTCGATCGTGTCGTGAGATCGGCCCAAGCCGACGACACAAGGATTTATTAAGCGCGGAGTTGTCATATTTTTTTTCTAGGTGGATTGTTGAACTGCATTAACTGCAATCCAGTTCCGGGGCGGAACCAGGAATCATCCTCACAAGGCGCTTTGAACAGCTGCCTCGCTTCGGCTGACTCGGGGCTCCAGTTGGATCTGGGGGATCGCGCTAAACGGTGTCTCAGCGAAGGTTCAGCCCCTGCGGCTTATTCAGCCTGCCGAAGATAAGTTGAAACGTCGGATGACGTAATCGAGTAGGTTTTTAAATGCTTTGTAGGGAATGTCGAGTTCTTTACGCGTCGGGCGTAACCTAATTCGCGTGTAGGACACTGCCCTGCACAGCGCTATCGTCTTGACTTAACGAAACTGGCCCCGAGCAGAAATCGCTGACTCAAGTTCAACAAACGCAGTCAGCTTTTCCTCCGCGCCCACAACGAAACGCTTTCCGTCGTCGCTGCGATTATGGTTAGCATTGTTCGCTCAATAGGTGGATACAAACCGCCCTTTCCAATTCCAGAAAAGTAGTCAGCTTATCATCCGCGTGCACAATGAAACGTTGTCCGTCGTCGCGGTGCGCGTCAACAATCCAGATCGTTCGCCCGTTGGAACCCACGGCTGAGACGCAGCCCAAACTCCAAAGTGAAAGAGAGAATTTCAACCAGGCCGTTTTTGCTTTGGCATTTTTCTCCCGGCGACAAGATCGAGAACTGCCCGGCGCAATTTCTCGCGGTCTGCTGGATTGTCCATGTCCAGTTTAAGGTTCATCGCTTCCGCAACGGTTTTAGCGTAAGCAACGCCCTGCTGCTCGGCCAATCGCTTCCAGCGTTCATCGGCCATAACCTCGATAAGATTGGAGAGGGAACGATTCTCTAAAGAGGCCATTTGTTCCAGTTTGTTCCGTTGCTCATCACGCACCGTCAGATTGAGCTTCGCTTTGTTTTTGTTCTTTTTCGGTTTTGCCATGGGGGGTTTACACCTCGTTCTTTAATCGCCGATCACGCAGGCTGAAAGACTATACGCCAAAAAAGCGTCGGCGTAAACATTGTTCTTGACATACGTCAGATATACGTATAATAGGTTGCTACAATAGCGGTTCATATTTCCCGTGGACGTCGGAATCGGAGCAATCATGCTCCGCCCAAATGAACGCGGGTCAATGCGCTCGCAACAATGGAAAGCAACAACAATGAACAACAACATTGAAGTCATGAAATCGGTCTGGCGAAGTGTGCAGCGCCCAAGCGTTGCGACATTGCAAAGAATCAAAGCGAAGGCCGAACTAGAGGCACGCGTCACGCTGGGCTACATGGCGCTGCTGGCGGCTGTAATGACAATGCTGATGATGGCCTTCGCGCCGATGGTGCATGGTCAGGACGTTGGGTTGGCAGTATTCAATTACACCGACGCCTC
The DNA here is from genome assembly GCA_049791915.1 of Candidatus Udaeobacter sp. Lineage (GTDB taxonomy): Bacteria > Verrucomicrobiota > Verrucomicrobiia > Chthoniobacterales > UBA10450 > Udaeobacter. The sequence continues at coordinate 1,889 of JBARAJ010000171.1, read as the reverse complement.
CGGCGAAAAACAATCGGTCGACGTTGTGGACAAGTATTATCCGAAGAAGATCGTCCAGCCGATTGCCAAGGCGGATGTGCAGATTGATCCGAAATTGCGCCGGGCCGCCACTATCGCCGAGGAACGCGCACGTGCGCACTCGCTATCCAAGTGCTGGCGTTTCGTAAAGGAAGCCCTAGTTGCCTCCGGCGTAGTGAAATCGCGGCCACAAACGCCTCTTGCGAAGCAAGCTGGCCAGGAGCTGGTGAACAATTACGGATTCAAAAAACTGCCGGTCTCAAATCCGTACGAAGCGCCTGTGGGATCTGTATTGGTCTACGGCGCCACACGCGCGGCCGGTCATGTGGAGATCCGGACCGAGACTGGATTTGTTAGCGATTTTCGCTCCAAGACGCCATCGCGCCGTCCGCTGATTGGCGTTTTCGCGAAGAGCTAAACGCTGTTCGCGCAATCGCGTCAACACGACCGAAGTCCATTTTCGCTGGTCAAGTCGCTCATAGCGCGAAAACCCTTTGCGGATGGCTCAGCCCATCCGCATCGCTATGTGGTCTGGTCCGCGAAATATCTCGACGGCCATGATGCGCGTGGGGCAATCGAGGCGATCCGGTCGTTATCGATGAGCCGCTTTACGCCTATCATCCGCAGGCACGGCAAAACGCTTTCCGTCACTACGATGCGCTTCTGCAATCCAGATCGTTCGCCCCGCAAGTATGATTCTGCTTCCTGAATGCCGAATGATTCGGCACACCAACAGCCGGGGCTAGCGCAACGCCCACAGGAACGCCTGGCTGCACACCGGTATGGCTAAATGAAAGGGCCATGACAAATGCACGACGCAACCCGGCCACAGTCGTGGTTAGCTCCAACCACCTCTATGCCATCATCGGGTTTAACGCCGCGCCCGATTACACCGCTGTTAACGAGCACTTTGACGGCAGCAATTGGTTTACCGAAGCTCCTATCCCCGTGCCACACGCGCACAGTAGGGGAACCGCTGTGGGCCAGATCATCTATGTGCCGGGTGGCTTTAACAGCGTATCGTTCGGTGGTCCGCTCGATACGATGCAGATCTATAACACATTAACCAGGACCTGGAGTAGCGGGGCGACTATGCCTGGAACACGCGGCGGTGTAGCGACAGCAACGTTTAACGGCATGGTGTATATCATCGCCGGTTACACCACCCCGTTCCCGACTGCCACAAACACGGTTTTCATCTATAACCCGGGTACGAACAGTTACACTACCGGAGCGCCCATGCCTGGGATCCAGGGCAACGTGGTAGGTGTATTATTCAATGGTGAAATCTACGTGGTAGGGGCGGAACTGTCCCAGGGGCGCAATACGCTTACAACCCAACCACTAACACGTGGCGTACCATCGCCGCACTGCCAACGACCGACGGCACATGCCAGAGTGATGCCGGGTTCGTTCTCAATGAACTGTGGGTAGTAGGTTGCCGTGGACAGCCGATAAACCAGCAGGCGTGGATCTATAATCCAGGCACTGATACTTGGCGAGCGGGGCCGCCGTACAACGCAGATCACCAGGGACCTGGAGCTGCGCTGTTTAACGGCCGAGGTGTTGTAGTAGGTGGCGGTACCGCATCCGGTGGCTCCACTGCAGTTGAGTTAGTCGGCTGTGGGGCAACGTTGACACCGACGCCAATGTCAACGTCGACAGCGACGGTAACCGCTACTGTGCCTCCAAGTCCGACGCCAACACCCTCGGTTTGTTTTGTATACATCACTGACCCAGATTGTGGCAGCGTGATCAACACGCAGCCAGTGGATTTCTCTGTTAGCTTAAGCGATCCGACGAATCCGAGCAGTGTCCAGCCCACCGATTTCATGGTTAATGGAACCCCGGCGGACAGTTACATTATCTCC
>JBARAJ010000170.1:0-1949 GCA_049791915.1 Candidatus Udaeobacter sp. | reverse complement strand
AAAAGACATTGCTCGTGCATCGTAAAGGCTCGACGCGCGCGTTCGGTCCGGGGCACGACGAGTTGCCCGCGCGCTATCGCGACACAGGCCAGCCGGTGATCATCGGCGGCAGCATGGAGACTGGCTCCTATCTGCTCGTGGGCACAAGTTCAGGCTCAGGAACTTTCTTTAGCACAGCGCACGGGAGCGGTCGCACGATGAGCCGCACCAAGGCGCGCAAACAATGGAACGGCAAACAACTTCAGCGCGATCTTGAAGCGCGCGGCATTTACGTTCGCAGCACCTCGTGGGCAGGTCTCGCTGAGGAAGCGGGTGGCGCTTACAAAGATATTGATGAGGTAATTGCAGCCACCGAGTTGGCAGGGATTAGCAAGCCGGTCGCGCGATTCTCGCCGATTGGAAATGTGAAGGGATGAAGTGAATGACAAAATCCGAACGATTGTAGGGCGTTTCTGTGAAACGCCATGGCGTCTGACACAGACGCCCTACCACTTGCGATTCGGCGTCCTTCGTCATTCGTGATTCGTCGTTGTTTCTGAAATGCCGCGCACACCAATCACCTTAATCACAGGTCCGCTCGGCAGCGGCAAAACGACGCTGCTCCGTCATATTCTCGCAACGCAACACGAGAAAATCGCGATCGTGATGAATGAGTTCGGCGAAATCGCCATCGACACGAAAGTCATTGAAGGCAAAAACGTGCGAATCGCCGAGCTCGGCGGCGGCTGCGTTTGTTGCTCGTTGCTGGGGGAATTCGAAGCGGCGGTGAACGAGATCATCGAGAAGATCGCGCCCGAGAGGATTGTGGTCGAGACGACCGGGCTCGCCGAACCTGAAGCGCTCGTGTTCAACATCCAGGAAGCGTTGCCGCAATGCCGCCTCGACAGTGTGGTTTCAGTCATCGACGCGGACATGCTTATTCGTTTCCCGGAACTGGGTCACACGACGCGTCTGCAAATCGAAGGCGCAGACATCTTGCTGCTGAACAAGATCGATCTCATCGAGCCGGGGCAGGTCAAGCCGCTTGAAACGAAACTGCGGGAAATCAATCCGACCGCGGCAATCGCTCGCATCGAGCGTTGCAGGATTGATTCGGAACTGTTGTTTGGAATTGGACGCGAGAGAAAAATCGCACCGCCGGACCACCAGCATCAGCCTGAATTCGAATCTTTTGCATTCACTTCCAGCAAAATTTTTTCGCGCGATTCTTTCGAAGATTTTGCCAAAGGCTTGTCGGCGAGCGTGGTTCGCGCCAAGGGTTTCATTCGCTTCGCCGATGGCTCGCAGCTTTTCAATTTCGTGTCAGGCCGCTGGGAACTGGAGCCATTTGAGGCGGAGCAGACCGAGCTTGTTTTCATCGGCAAGAAACTTGACGTGGAAAAATCTGCGATTCTCGGTGCATTGAATGGATGCACGTTACCAAATGACGAAGGACGAATGTCGAATTCCGAAGGAATGACGAAGCACGAATTGTTGTAGGGCGTTTTTGCGAAACGCCATGGAGTCTGACACAGACGCCCTACAATTTGTCGTTCGGAGTTGATTCGTCATTCATCATTCCTATTTCGTCATTGTTTGCTCATGCCATACGAATATCTCGAGGAAATCGGAACGGCAGATATCGCCTTTGAAGCGACTGGGCGCGATCTGCCGGAATTGTTCATGGCTGCGGCCGCCGCGACGATGAACGTGATGATAGATAATCTGGACGCAATCGAGCCGCGTGAGACGCTGCAAATCGAACTCTCGAACGACAACATTGAAATGTTGCTGTTCGATCTCCTGCAGGAGCTGATCTTTCTCAAAGACGCCGAGCGTTTGCTGCTGCGCATCGGAGAAGTGCAAATCGCCGAGAGAGATGAAAATTACTTTGTGAAGGCAACGGCCGAGGGCGAACCGCTCGATGCGGGACGGCATCATCAACGCGCGGATGTGAAAGCGGTGACGCT
>JBARAJ010000169.1:0-2605 GCA_049791915.1 Candidatus Udaeobacter sp. | reverse complement strand
CCCAGCGCACGCCAGTAAACGCTTTCACGGTGGCGACAATCCACACAACCAAAAACGCTATGTGAACGAGCGCCTGGATGATTCCCCAAAAGAACACGAGAATTCCACCAATCGCCGGAATCGACCATAGGATCAGGAACAGGATTTTCGAGACGATGTTAAATAAGAGCCACGCGCCGCCGAAAATGATCGATTGCATCGCGTAGAAGCGCACAAAGCGGTCGTGCTTTTCAAGAACATAGAAAATGATGCCGCCAATTAATGGAACGCAGGCGAGTGCCGCAGCCACGTTCGAAGGTAAACCGGTTGATGTTGATTTCGGCCCGAGCTCGGGGCTCGGACCTGATGGAGGCGGAGCTGGAGTAGGCTCTTGATCGGGCATGATCTACATACACCGAATGCAAAATCCCTTGTCAAGCAAACTTGCTTTTGCCGCTCTTTTTCGCTTTCGCTTGCCCCCCATGCGCAATATCATGCGCTCCTAACCACAATATCATGGCTAAAAGTTCCCCCTCCCCCGTTGACGGCGGTTTCACGCTGATTGAGTTACTGGTCGTAATCGCGACGATCTTCATCCTCGGCGCCCTGACGCTCAGTGTTAGTACCGGCGTTCTACAGCGCGCTAAAGCGACAAAGGATATGAGCAACCTGCGGCAGATCGGCATGGCGATACAGATGTATCTGAATGACAATAATCAGATTCTACCGGCTAGTGCCATCTGGCCGGGTACGAGTACGACGCCTGTGCTTTACCAGAAATACATTGCAACCAGAAGGGTTTTCCAGTCGCCCTTTGATAAGCGAACTCCTGCCGAAACGGACACTGCCCCAGTAAGCTATAGCATCAACCACAACATGTATGTCAAATTGGGGACGAATCCCAATGTGCTAAACGTTGTATCGCCTTCTTCAACATTTCTGATGGCGCCTAATTATCCGAATGCGCCGGGAAACCCCGCAAATATTGCCTCATGGGGCACGAGCAACACCACAAACGCACCCGATTTACCGGTAGGTGGAGCGGGCGAAACAACCGGAACTCATAACAACGGCGGACAGATCACTGTCTTATTCTGCGACTGGCACACCGAAACCCTGACATTCGGTCCCGCTACCAAGGCCGGGACATTTCAAGACAGCACATCAAATCCGCTCGGTTTGAAACATTGGGACCCTACGCAATAACGAGCGCGCTGACATGATCTCTGTGCGCGCCGGCGGCGGGCGCATCCTAATCGGTAAGCACTTACTACCCAAGACTGGAAAAAAATGTCAGGCGCTCGCGCCCTTTAGGCAGTGTGCGCTCATTTCAGATCGAAACGTCGCTCGACTTTTCGCCGATTGGATAATCCAAAGCCTGACATCATCTGGATTTCGCCCCACCCTGATCACAATCCCGGCCGGCGAGAAATCGAAGACGCTTGAGCAAGTCCGCGCGATTTCCGATCGGATGATCGCAGCGGGGCTTAACCGAAAATCGTTCGTCATCGGTCTGGGCGGCGGGATGATTGGCGACATTTCTGGATTCGTGGCCGCGATTTATCACCGCGGGATTCCGCATGTCCAAATTCCAACCACGCTGCTGGCAATGGTGGACAGCTCGATTGGAGGGAAAACTGGAGTGGACACTCGCGATGGGAAAAATTTGATCGGCGCTTTTCATCAGCCCTCATTGGTGATTGATGATGTCGACGTTTTGAAAACACTCCCGCGTCGCCAATTCAATCAAGGGTTCGCGGAGATCATCAAGCACGCCGTGATCGCAGATGCAAAAATGTTTCGAAGACTACAGGCATGGGAGGGAGGCGCAGCGCGAGCCTTGCAACGGCTCATCAAACGAAACATTGAGATCAAATCCAAAATCGTCGCGAAAGACGAACGTGACCGGACGGGCCAGCGTGCGCTTCTGAATTTCGGCCATACGGTTGGCCACGCGATCGAGCGTGCCGGAAATTACCGGAAATTTCTGCATGGAGAAGCAGTGAGCCTTGGGATTGTGGCCGCGTGTGCGATCTCGGTCAAAAAAGCCGGGCTGCGGCCAGATCAGCGCGCCGCAATTGTTGATCTGCTTGAGCGATTCGGGTTACCGACGCGCTTGCCGCCGAATTTTCCACGTAAGAAAATTTTCGACGCTATAAGGTTTGATAAGAAATTCGAAGGCGGAAAAGTGCGGTTCGTTGTGACACAACGCATCGGCACTGCACGTATCGCGAATGATGTGACCCTCAATGACATTCGTGAGGCGGTGAAACAACTGTAGGGCGTCTATGTCAGACGCCATGGCGTTTCACAAAAACGCCCTACAAATCGGGCGATTGAGGTCAATCGCCACTACCGCGCGCTTTGGAATAATACTCGACTAATCCATCGGTCACGCAGTCGGCATATTCTCGGAAGATGCTTTTGCGTTCAACCCCGTTGATTTTGCGTGTTCCTTCGTAATCGCCCGCCTGAATACGAGCGAACACGTCGTTGCTGTTCATAACGTACGGCTCGCAGTACACGACCGGGCAACGGTAAAGACGCGTGGCCAGCAAATTGCGCGCATACACATAACCGCTGGTACCGACTTTGGTCGTGCTGTTAGTGGTCGGATACGCGTACG
>JBARAJ010000168.1:0-4133 GCA_049791915.1 Candidatus Udaeobacter sp. | reverse complement strand
TCACACTCTGTCAAAACGGTTCCGCCTGGGCGACGATCAAGTACGACTCCGCCGGCCAGCAGCAATGGGTTGCTACCCACAGCGACGGCGAGGGTGGCGCCATCGCCGTTGACACCTCAGGCAACGTTTACGTGACGGGAACCAGCAACGGTTTTTACACGACGATCAAATACGACGGATCAGGGCAGGAACTATGGGTTGCCCAGGGACCCAGCGGTGGTACTGCAGGTATCAAGCTTGATAGCGCAGGCAATGTGTATGTCACCGGAACGAGCAACGGCCTGTACACCACAATTAAGTACGACACATCCGGCCAACAACAATGGGTTACCCTGGGACTTAGTGGTGGTCCCGCAGGTATGGCGATTGATAGCTCAGGCAATGTCTACGTAACGGGAACGACGACTGGCTCAGGAGGCAACGACGACTATGGAACGATCAAGTACAATAGTTCAGGCCAGGAACAGTGGTTTGCCACATATAATGGGCCAGGAAATAATTCCGATAGTGCCGCGGGTATTGCCGTTGACAGCTCAGGCAACGTGTACGTGACCGGCGCAAGCTTCGGTGTGAAGACGCTTTTCGATTATGCTACGGTTAAGTACAACTCGTTGGGAGAGCAACAATGGGTGGCCCGCTACGATGATGGAGACGGTAGCTGGGATAGTGCCGCTGCGATTGCCGTGGATGCTTCGAATAACGTCTATGTCACTGGCAACAGTTTGCTAAACGGAAGGGAGGGCTATGCTACGATCAAGTACAACCAGGCAGGTCAGGAGGAGTGGGTTATCCGCTACGAGACGGTAGACGACAGTTCCGACTTCGCCTATGCCATTGCGCTTGATAAAGCGGGCAACGTTTATGTGACGGGAGTTGGCTCTGGGCTGACAACCAACGCCGATTACGTCACGATCAAGTACGGACAAGGGCCACCGCCTACACCAACGCCGACGGCAACTGGAAGTCCAACCGCAACAGCCACAGTGACGCCGACTGCCACGCCGACCGCAAGTCCCAGCCCATTACCGTTGTGCTCACCCACTCCACCGTCTCCGACACCCACGCCAACGGCAACAGAATCACCATTGCCATCACAAACTCCAACAACGACCGCTACAGCTACTCCCACGGCCACTGCGACTATAATTCCAACGGAAACGCCGAGATCTACCCCGGCTCCGCGACCACGCCCTACCCCACCCCCGCGGCCGTAGCTTCGTTGTAGCCATCGGCCTATGGCCGGTCCCTCTCAGCGCTCCTTTTCACAATTGCAAGACGGCCCGCCGGGCCGTGGCTACAACGGATGCCGTGAGCCTACGCATCGCCCCCTACCCTAGCGCAGCGCTGATTCGGTTCAGGCCTTCGGCGAACATTTCGGTGTTTACGCCCATTCCGATGCGAAAGTGATTGGGCATTTCGAAGAACCGTCCGGGAACGGCTGAAGTCTCGAATTTTGTGCGCAAGCGCTCCAGAAAAATGTCTGTGTTTCCGTTGAGTAATCGTGGGAATGATGTCGTCCCCCAGTCAGTCTCTACCGCAGAAACCGACGATTCGTGTTTGAGAAAATCGCGAAGCAATTTGCGATCGGCCTCCACGATTTGGCGCGCTCTTTCGCGAAGCAGGTCGAGATACCGGAACGCGGCGACGCTAAGCAATTCGCCAGGAAAAACCGGCGTCGCGCTGTAAAGATCGTTCAGGCGGCGCATCTTCCACGCAAGATCAGGTTGCGCCAGGATCCATCCGCATCGGAGGCCGCTGACACCGTAAACTTTCGTTAAGCTCCTGGTTACCACGAATTCCGCCCCGAGATGAAATGATGTTCGCCGTGTGTCGTCATAAACCGCGTCCAGATAAACTTCATCGACCAACACGAGCGCGCCGACGCTCAGCGCGATATCGCCGATTTCGCGCAGGACCGAGTCCGGCGTAAGCACGCTCGTTGGATTATGAAGATTCGTGATCACGATGAGGCGCGTTTTTGGCGTGATAGAACGGCGAACCTCCGCGAGATCGATCGCCCAGCCGTTTTCTTCAGTGCGCCGGAAACGTTTCACGTTTGCTTGAAGATATTGCCCAATGTCCAGAATCGGGCCGTAGGCCGGATGCTCGACTAACACTTCGTCGCCCGGTTCGATAATTGCAGCCATGGCGAGATGATTCGCCATGGAAGTGCCGGCAGATTCCACGACGCAGTCGGGATCGACGCCGTGATGCGCAGCGATCGCTTGTTGCAACGGCGCGTAGCCGTAGCTGTCGTCACCATTGATTTCGAGTCCCTTCAGATCAATCGGCAACTCGCGCAGAGGAAATGGAGCCACGCCGCTCGTTGCGAGATTGAACTGCGCGCGGCTCTGCGTCTTGGACCACTGCATGTAGTCGGAATGCTTGTGTCTCATGAATTATCCAGTGTAACACGAAGGAGCATAGCCATCTTGGCTGTGAGGCAGGCAGGTATCTTGCCTGCCGAGGAAACTTTCACCAGGCGAGACGCCCGGTCGCCCCACAGGCAAGATGCCTGTGCTACGAAGAACGTCTGAGTCTGCTCCAAAAATAATAAACCGGCAGCCCGGCGAGCATAATGCACAGCGCGATCGCGCTATTGCGAGGTGAAGCGATGATGGCGCTAAGGACAATGGCCGCGCACGATAGCACGAACAACATCGTAGTGAACGGATGACCAGGGACGCGGTAACTAACGGACTCCGATCCGATTTGGCGACGGCGTAAAATGAAGAGCGTCGCCGCGGTCATTCCGAAAAAGATGAAATCGACGGTGACTTCGAAATTTAGAATCTCGCCATAGGTGCCGGAACAGGCGATGACGATTGCAGCGAACCCCTGAAGAATAATTGCGACGACCGGCGCTTCCGCTTTTCCGAACAGTTTCCCCACGCTAGCAAAGAAAAGTCCGTCACGCGCCATCGCGTAATAGACGCGCGGAGCGGTGAGCATGCTCTGGCTGAGAAAACCGAGAGCGGAAATTGTGACCGCGAGCGCGATCCAGCGGGCGCCGTTTTCGCCCAGAGCAATGCGCATGAGATCAGAGGCAGGCGTTGTGGTTGCATCGAGTCCAGCCGGACCGAGCACCCGCAGACACGCGAGATTCACTGCAAGATAAAGCGCCACGACGCCGGACACCCCTAACAACAAGCCGCGCGACAGGTCGCGTCGCGGATCTCGAATTTCAGCGGCGACAAATGTGGCCGTCTGCCAGCCGCCGTACGCGAAAGCGATCGGGACCATCGCCGCGCCGATACTTTTGAGAAGATCGAATGAAAAGGGGTTTTCCACGAACGCTTTCGATGCCTCCGGTGAATGCCCGCCAACAGCAAATCCAATGATCACCAGCGCCGCGATCGCCCCAATTTTTAGCAGCATGAGAGCGCTTTGCACGTTGCTGCCAGCGCGCGCGCCAAAACAGTTGATGCCGGTCAATGCCAGCAGCGCCGCGGCGGCGATGGCGCTTTCGTTCCAAGCTACGCCTGTAAGCGCGCGAAAGTACGAGCCGAAAATCACCGCGACTGCAGCCATGCCGCCAGTCTGCGTAACCAGAAGCAGTCCCCATCCATACACGAACGCGACCGCGGGATGATACGCGTCGCGCAGGTAGACGTATTGACCGCCGGCCGCGCCCGGCAGACGCGTCGCGAGTTCAGCCCAGATGAATGCGCCGCACATCGCCAGCAACCCTCCAAGCACCCAGACGCCGAGAATCAAAAACGGCGTGTGCACGCGGTGAGCTACCTCGGAAGGGTTGGCAAAGATTCCCGCGCCTACGATGCCGCCCATCACGATCATCGTCGCGTCAAACAACCCAAGCTGACGGCGCGGTTTCGAATTATCCAACGTTGTCATGTCGAGCGAAGTCGAATTCTGTAGGGCGTCTGTGCCAGACGCCAGGTGTTTCACAGAAACGCCCTAGAACAATTGTTTGCACTCGCTCGAGTACGCAGAACGGCCTGAGGGCAGGCCGTCTCCAACATTCACCAAAGAACGCTTGGCGATGGAGCCAGGCCGCCCTCGGCCTGGGTAGAAGAATCATCGAGCGCTCGACATCAAGGGATCTTGTCACCTTGTTAAGGTGCGAGCTTGTAAATCCTAAATTCAGGTGTCGCTTCGATCAGCGTCGAGTG
>JBARAJ010000167.1:0-1740 GCA_049791915.1 Candidatus Udaeobacter sp. | reverse complement strand
AGCGGAATGATATTTGGATAACTTCGCATAAAGCTGACGTAATGCCGATCTTGCACAACGGTAATAATGTCGCCGGTGAGCAATGCGCCTTGGCCGTTTGCCCCAGCTGGCCAGTGTAACACGGTGCCGCCTTCAAAATGACCCCCACAATTGATTAACGTTAGCCCATCCCAAAGTGACAGCGTCGATCCGTCCCAGAATTGAATGCGCGGTCCCGCGCCCGCGGGATGCATGACCCATTCGCGATCGGCCGAATGCAAAAAGATTTGGGCGTCAAAACAATCGGCCCATTCGATCATGGAAGAGTAGAAATGCGGATGCGAAATCGCGATGGCGCGGATGCCGCCGCGTGCGTTTACCTCGGCGATTGTCTCGTCGTCCAGCAAAGAGATGCAATCCCAGAGCAGATTGCCTCCGGGCGACTGCAGAAGCAAAGCGCGCTGACCTATGGCAAATTCCGGTTCAGTGACGATGCCCAAAAGTAGTGGCGCTTCATCTTCGATTCGGTTGTGATGATCAGTCGCGAGCCGTCCGAGCGTCGTCCATTCCTGGCCGGTGTGACGGACGAATTGCCGTTCGTCTTCGCAAATTGGACAGCGCGACGGCGGTTCGGCAGCATCATCAAACTGCGTCCCGCATTGCACGCAGATAAAGTTTTCCATCGTTTCAGAACCTTGGGCTGTTTATGGACGTGAACCGACTAATCGGGTCGGCGTTTGACACAAACGCCGCTACAACTATTCCGCAAAAAATGGCAGGGCTGCCGCGCAGCTCATTTGTGGCCAGCGAGGATCTGTGCCAACTGCCACACTTCGTGGAAGGTGTTGTAAAGCGCAGTTGGCGCGACGCGGATCACGTTCGGCTCGCGAAAATCGCATTTCACACCGCCAGCGATCAGTTCTTCATGTAGCTGCTTTGGATGCTCGTGCGCCTGGATCGACAATTGCGCGCCGCGCGCATTCGGGTCCGCGGGAGTGATGACCGAGAATTTCTTTGAGCCGATTTGTTCGATCAAAAATTCGAGATAACCCGTAAGCTTCATCGATTTTGAGCGAAGCGGTTCCATCCCACCGGCCTCGTGGAAAATTGCGAGCGACGCGCGCAGCGGTGCCATCGAGAAAATTGGCGGATTACTAATCTGCCAACCGTCAGCGGACGCTACAGGGACGAACTCCGGTTCGAGATGCAATCTGAATCGTGTGTTCGGATCATTCCCGAACCAACCGGCGAGCCGCGGTAATTTTGTGTTCGTCGCGTGGCGTTCATGCACAAACGCGCCCGCGACAGCGCCGGGGCCGGCGTTCAGATATTTGTATGAACACCACACGGCGAAATCGACACTCCATTCGTGCAGCGAGAGCGGCACGTTGCCGGCGGCGTGTGCGAGATCGAACCCAACGAGGATTCCATGTTTCTGCGCTGCAGCCGTGACCTTTTCAATGTCGATTAATTGACCGGTGAAAAAATTCACCGCGCCCATGATCACCACGGCAAGGTGATCGGCGTGCTCCTCGATAAGGTCGAGAATGTCTTCCGTGCGAACCGTGAACTCGCCTTTGCGCGGTCGCGCCAGAACGAGCGCATTCTTGGGATCCAGTCCGTGATGAATAAGCTGCGTCTTGATCGCGTAGGTATCGGAAGGGAACGCCGGCTCTTCCATCAGAACTTTGAAGCGCGACTTGGTTGGCCGATAAAACGTCGCCATCATCAGGTGAAGGTTCACCGTGAGGCTATTCATGC
>JBARAJ010000166.1:0-13530 GCA_049791915.1 Candidatus Udaeobacter sp. | reverse complement strand
TGGTCGATTCCGGCGATTGGTGGAATTCTCGTGTTCTTTTGGGGAATCATCCAGGCGCTCGTTCACATAGCGTTTTTGGTTGTGTGGATTGTCGCCACCGTGAAAGCGTTTACTGGCGTGCGCTGGGACATTCCGTACATCGGGCCGGTAGCGCGGCGGCAAGAAGGCACTGTGTGAACTATTCAAGGAACGACGGCTTGAGCAGCCGTCACTCCTTGTCTCCCAGTAATTTCACGACTACTTCCGTAAGAATCAGCTCGTGATCTAGCTGCGTCGTCACGAGTTTGACGTTCGCTTCGAGGCAGGCGCGCATCGCGTCGATTAATTCCTTGCTATCGAACTGATTCGCGTGTTGCGCAGCGATGGCCAGACCGAAGGCATTGATTGAGCCGTCTTTTTTGCGCGGCAAATGCTCCGTTGCTTTTGCGGGCAGCCGGTTCATTGCAGCAATGAATTGAAACGGCGATTGCGAAGGCCGAATGTCATGCTGCTCCATCAGATCTTTTGCCAGCAATAAATTGCGGATCGTCGGGACGATTGCGGCCAGCAAAATACCCACGGCCTTTTCGCCTTGCTCCAGCAAACGTCGCACGAGCGTCAGCGCCAGTTCCAGGTCCCGGGCGCTCAATGCGTTGCTCAGTTCGAAAATTACCCCCGCACGTGATAGCGGAACCAACTCACGAACAAGCTCGACACTAATTCGTGGCACAACCATCTTGGCTGTGGGGCCTGTGGGCATCTTGCCGGCCCTCTTGAATTCAGCAGGCGGGACGCCCGCTGGCCCCACAGGCTGGAAGCCTGTGCTACAATAAACGTCAATTTTTTCCAGCTCGTTATCGATCTGTCGCGTGTCGCCGCCGGTTAGCAAAACGAATAGTTCAAGCGCAGCCTCATCGAATTCCAATTTTCGCTTTTTTGCCCGACCTAGAACGATTTCAGTTGCCTGCTCTTCCCACCCGGCACGTCCCGAATCGAGCCGGTCGAAAATCTGCAGTTCCGCGCGTTTCGTCAGTATCTTGTAGAACGAGCGCCGCTTGTCCACTTCTGTGACGCTGATCAAAAGCGTGACTCCGGGACCGAAACCGCTATCGATCAGCGCAGACAATTCTTCCAGCGCAGTTTGCACCGCCGTTGAACGCGCCTTTGCGTCGTCGCCGAGGAAGTTTGCGTTTTTCAGCCAGACCACTTTTGTGCTGCCGAAGAAAGGCAGGGTTTGCAACGCCTCGATGGCCGATCGAATTCGCCCGGCGGCTTGATCGGCGTTATCTGCGACGCCATCGATTACGTCCAGGCCGAAATCGCCCGCGTCGTCGGGCACCAGTTTCTGCGCCAGCTCCGCGGCCACGTGTTTCACTTCAGCTTCATCTGAGCCGACGACCGCGTATATGTCTGCGGTTTCCGATTTGGTTTTCGTCTTCGGCATCGGCGATTTCTCGCATGCGCGGCGAAAATCGACAAGATGGATCGTCTTGTCCCCAAGACGATAGCAACTAAAACCGTTGATGGGACAAATATCAGGTGGCAAGGCCGGCGCTCGTAACGCGTTGAGGACAACGCGTCTCACCTACACTCGCGAGCGACGCCGTCCCGAGTTGCGTGAGTATCTTATAGGTCGGCGCTTCGGTTCAATTTTCGTCAGACCCGTGCCGCTTTTTACTTCCATAATCTGGTCGCGCAACAGCGCGGCCCGCTCGAATTCGAGATTTGCCGAAGCCTCCTGCATTTCCTGCTCCAATTCACGCAGCAATTCCGAGAGGTTGAAGTCGCCACCGGTTTCGCGAATTACGGACGATTCCACTTCGCGTCCGCGCAAAATTGTATGCAGACTTTCCTGGACAGCGCGCCGGACGGTTTGCGGCGTGATGCCGTGCGTTTCGTTGTACTCCATCTGCTTGGCGCGCCGGTATTCGGAAATCGAAATGAGTGCTTCCATGCTTTGCGTAATCGTGTCGGCGAAGAGTACCACTTCGCCGTTGATGTGCCGCGCCGCGCGGCCGGCTGTCTGGATGAGCGAAGTCTGGCTGCGCAAAAATCCTTCCTTGTCCGCGTCCAGAATGCACACCAGTGAAACCTCGGGTAGATCGAGCCCTTCGCGCAGCAGATTGATGCCGACCAGAATGTCGAATTCCGCTGCGCGCAATCCTCGCAAAATTTCCACGCGCTCGATCGCGTCGATGTCACTATGCAGATAGCGCACCTTCAATCCCACATCGCGCAGATAGTCAGCGAGATCTTCCGCAGTTCGCTTGGTCAGCGTCGTCACCAGAACGCGCTCCTCTTTTTCCACCCGCTGGCGGCAAAACTCGATCGTTTCGTCGATCTGATTCTTGAGCGGCTTGATCGTGATTTTCGGATCGAGAAGTCCGGTCGGCCGAATGATCTGCTCGACCACGAGCGGCGCGCCCGGCGTGTGCGCATCAAATTTTTCCGGTGGCTCATTCGTGGCTGAAACATGCGCTGTGGCTTGCAGCGGCGCTCTCTGAGCGCCGGTCCCGCGAGGTCGTCGGTCGGAGACCGCCGCTACCGTCTCGCCTGGCAAAACAAATGGCACCAATTCTTCTTTTCCGATGCGCTGTCGTTTATGCGGAAAGTATCCTTTGTTGCCGACGACGCTGTTTTGAATCTCAAATTCTGCCGGGGTCGCGCTCACATAAATCGTCTGGTCCGTCAACTTCATGAATTCATCGAAATCAAGCGGGCGATTGTCGAGTGCGCTCGGCAGGCGAAACCCGTAATTTACGAGCACAGTTTTGCGCGACCGGTCGCCTTCGTACATCCCGCCAATCTGCGGGATCGTGGCGTGCGATTCGTCGATGACAGTGAGAAAATCGTCCGGAAAAAAATCGATGATCGTGTAAGGCCGCGAACCGGGAGGCCGTCCGGACAAATGGCGCGAATAATTTTCAATCCCGTTGCAGAAACCCATTTCCTGCAACATTTCCAAATCGTATTCGGTGCGCATTCGCAGCCGTTGCGCCTCGAGCAGTTTGTTTTGGGATTCAAGTTCGATGATGCGTTGCTCGAGCTCTTCGCGGATGGTGCGCAGGGCACGATTCAGCTTGTCTGCCGGCGTCACGAACTGTTTGGCTGGAAAAAATGTGATGACGTTTAGCGATTCGTGGGTGTGACCGGTCAGCGGATCAAATCGCCGAATCGCATCAATCTCGTCGCCGAAAAACTCGAGGCGTATTCCTTCTTCATCCGCGGTGGCGGGATAAACCTCAACCACGTCGCCGCGCACACGGAACCTGCCGCGCGCGAAATTCATGTCGTTGCGCTCGTACAGCATATCGATTAGACGACCGAGCACCGCTTCGCGACTGATGTGCTGTCCGTGTTTCACAGTGAGCAACATCTGAGCATAATCTTCGGGCGACGTGACTCCGTAAATGCACGACACGCTTGCCACCACGATTACGTCGCGTCGTGAAAGCAGCGCGCTCGCAGTCGATAGGCGCAAGCGCTCAATCTCTTCGTTGATGGAGGAGTCCTTCTCGATGTAGGTGTCGGAGCGCGGGATGTAAGCTTCTGGCTGGTAATAGTCGAAATAGCTGACGAAATATTCGACCGCGTTACTTGGGAAGAATTGTTTGAACTCCGAGTAGAGTTGCGCGGCCAGCGTCTTGTTGTGCGAGATGACCAGCGTCGGCCTATCCAACTTTTGGATGACATTGGCGACGGTGAATGTCTTGCCTGAACCGGTCACGCCGAGGAGCGTTTGATGGCGGTTTCCGGCCTCGACAGACTTCAACAGCTTCCCGATAGCCTGCCCCTGATCACCGCGGGGTTTGAAGTTGGATTCAAGCTGAAATGGCATCCGATAATTTTAGCACAACATAGACAGGAGTGTCGGGGCTGATGTTGGCAGGCTTTCGCGGAATTAGATTTCAGAAATCGGAAACATCGCGGAAGATTGCTGTTCAACCTATGCCCTCTGAATCCGGAACGTCAGTCCGATTACAGATTGGCCACATTCTGTTTATGGATTTGGTCGCTTATTCTACGCAGCTTCTCGATGAGCAGCGTCAATATCAGGAGCAACTGAATGAAATTGTCCGTGGTACCGCGCAGGTCCGCGGTGCCAAAGAAGCCGGGAAGCTAATTCGACTTCCCGCGGGCGACGGGATGGCACTGGTATTCTTTGACGGTCCCGAAGCGCCGGTGCGGTGTGCGATCGAGATCAGCAAAAAGTTGAAAGAATATCCGCAACTGAGGCTGCGGATGGGTATTCACAGCGGGCCAATTGATGAAGTTCGCGACGTCAATGACCGAATAAACGTTGCAGGCGCTGGAATCAATCTTGCCCGGCGAGTGATGGATTGGGGAGATGGGGACCATATCCTGTTGTCCAAAAGAGTGGCCGAGGATCTTTCGCACTCGCGACAATGGGGTCCGTATTTGCATGACTTGGGAGAATGCGCCGGAAAGCACGGCGTTCCCATCTTCCTGGTCAATTTCTACGGAGACGGTTTCGGAAATCCTGCGCTGCCGAAAGCGATTCGACAAGCCCGATTGGAACAGGCGGCTAAAGCTGCGGCAACCGGCGCTCCGCGGGCGTTTCGACGCGTTCATCTGGCGATCGTGGCCCCGGTCGTTTCGATCGGTGTCATCGGTCTGTGCCTCTGGTTTTATTGGAGGCAAAACCAGGCATCGTGGTTACCTGAGGCGAAAAGCATCGCGGTGTTGCCGTTCGAGAACTTCAGTCCGGCAAAAGACAACGCGTTTTTCGCGGACGGCATTCAGGATGACATCCTAACGAGTTTGGCAAAGATCAAAGATCTTAGAGTCATCAGTCGCTCCTCGGTGATGGGTTTTCGTGAAGCTGGATCTCAAAATGTACGCCACATCGGGCGGAAGCTTGCCGTGGCGAACATTCTCGAGGGAAGTGTGCGCAAGGAAGGCGACCGCGTGGTGGTGAATGTGCAATTGATCGATACACAAAATAACCGCCAGATTTGGGCAAATCGTTACGACCGCACTCTGGTTGATTCGCTGGGATTACAGGGAGAATTGGCCAGCGAAATCGCCGATACCCTGCGGGCGACGCTCAGCGATGACGAAAAAGCGCAGGCTGCAGCGAAACCGACGCGAAACGCCGACGCATACGTTTTTTATCTCCGTGCGAACCAGATTTCCCGCAATCCCGATACGCTGCTGGAGGATTACAAAACCGCCGAGCAGCTTTACATACAGGCAATTAAACTCGACCCGAATTTTGCGCTCGCTCACGCGCGGCTCGCATCTGTTTGTGCTGAAGTCTTCCGTTATTATGAACCGACTGAGAGTTGGAGAACAAGAGCCCGCGCCGAAGCGGAAGCTGCGCTTCGGCTGCAACCGAATCTTGCGGAAGGTCACTTTGCACTCGGCCAGTGTATTTACTGGATGGACCAAGACTACGACAGCGCTCTGGAGCAATTCGAGATCGCGTCGCATTTATCGCCGAGCAATGCGGATACGCGCCGGCTGATCGCGGCGATTGAGCGCCGGCAGGGCAAATGGCCGGAGGCGCTCGATATGTACGAAAAAGTTGCGAAGCTCGATCCGCAAAATCCGAGCACTGCTCGCGAACTTATGTATACGAATTCGTCAATGCGGCGATGGCCGGAAGCTGCGCGTTGGGCCGAGCAAATGCGCGCCCTGGCTCCGACATCGCTCGTGGCCAAAATCCAAAGCGGCTACATCGATTTCCAATGGAAAGGAGACACTCGTCTGGTGAAGTCGATGCTGGATGAGATTCCAGCCGGTGTTGATCCAGACGGCAGTGTCACCGCAGCCCGATGGGACGTGGCCATGTTGCAACGCGATTATCCCGCGGCCAAAAGGATTCTCGAAACATCGTCGGCCAACGAAATTTCCTATAGCATCGCCGGATTGACCCCGAAAATCTTCCTGGAAGGCTGCACATATGTTGCGCAGGGAGATAATGCGAGTGCTCAGAAGGCGTTCGAACAGGCAAGACCAGCTTTTGAAGCAGCGGTGAAAGAAGCACCGGAAAGCGCCGAGCGGCATGCGAGCCTCGGCTGGCTTTACGCGTTGATGGGGCGGAAGAACGATGCGATCGCAGAAGGACAACGCGCAGTCGAGCTTAAGCCGGAATCGAAAGATGCTGTCGACGGCTCACTTATGAATGGCTATCTCGCGCTCATCTATGCTCGGGTCGGCGAAAATGATTTGGCTATTCCATTGATCGAGCGTCTGCTCACAACGCCAGGGGCAGTTGATAGCACCGATTATAGTATCACCGTCAACGATCTGAAATATCGCTGGGAATGGGACTCGCTCCGCAACGAATCGCGCTTTAAACAACTGATCGCAGAAGCCAGGCCGCATGAAGCTGAGAGACTCGCGCGCTTGTAGCGGTTAAAAATTTGGATTCAGGTTAGCACGGCTGATCCACTCACCAGTGAACGCGGAAACGTTTTTTGCCGAGCTAAAGCGAAGAAAAGTGTACAGCGTCGCAATCGCGTATGTTGTAGGCGGTTGGGCGCTCGCCCAAGGCATCGCGCAAGTTCTTCCTGTATTCGATATTCCAAATTGGGTGGTTCGACTCTTGGTCGTACTGATTGTGCTTGGGTTTCCGGTGGCGCTTACGCTTTCGTGGTTTTTCGATTTTACTCGATATGGAATCGTTCGCACTCCAGATCGGGCACCGCACCCCAGGATCGATGCCGTCGATCTGTCCATTTCACAGGAGAAGTCGATTGCAGTTTTGCCATTTAAGGATCTGAGCGCGGGGCCGGAGCGCGATTATCTTGGCGAAGGCATCGCCGAGGAAATTCTCACCGCACTTTCCAAGGTCGACAATCTGCGAGTGGCGGCGCGGCGTTCATCGTTTTGGTTTAAAGATCGGGAC
Source organism: Candidatus Udaeobacter sp. (assembly GCA_049791915.1). Lineage (GTDB taxonomy): Bacteria > Verrucomicrobiota > Verrucomicrobiia > Chthoniobacterales > UBA10450 > Udaeobacter. The sequence continues at coordinate 6,677 of JBARAJ010000166.1, read as the reverse complement.
GCGGAACTTAGCGAAGTCGCCAGCAAGCTCAACGTCGAGCATGTGGTCGAAGGGAGCATTCGACGAGACGGCAACCGAATTCGTGTGACTGCCGAGCTGACCGAGTGCTGCCAAGGATTCACCTTGTGGTCGGAAACGTTCGAACGCGAATTCCAGGGAATCTTTGCGCTCCAGGACGAGATCACGCGCGCTATTGTCGAGGCGCTGAAGCTGAAATTAGAGCTTGCGCCGGCAACGGTGCGCGTGCCCAGCATGGAAGCGTACGATCTTTACCTTCGAGGCTTGTTCTTATCGGACAAAAGCAGCGAGGAAGCACTGCGGAAAAGTCTGGAGTTTTTCGAGCGAGCGCTCGACAAAGATCCGCGATTCGCGCGCGCCTGGACCAGCATTGCGAAGTCCTGGCTCTGGCTGGCGGATGCCTATGTAAAACCGATCGAAGCCTATTCTAACGTCCGCCAGGCCGCGCTAAATGCGATCAACATCGACGACGGCGAAGCCGAGGCGCATGTTTATCTGGCGGAAACCAAACGGATCCTCGATTGGGACCTGCGCGGCGCCGAATCCGAATACCTCCGCGCGTTGGAAATCGATTCCAATTCTACACCCTCGAATTATTTCATCGCTGCATTTTACGCCGCGATCGGCGACCGTGAGAAAACGCTTACGTATCTAAGCCGCACGGCGAAAATTGATCCTGCCTCGTTGTGGGTTAGCAATTTCGCCTGCGAGATCTACCGATACTTCGGATTGATCGATGAAGCGATGGCCGCTGGCGAGCGCTCGTTGCAGCTTGATCCGACATTTCTTTATAGTGAACCGCTGCTAGCCGCCCTTTACCGGGAAATGGGACGCTTTGATGACGCGATCGCGTTATACAAGAAGTCGCAAGACCTCAGTGGTCGAGTGCCTTTTGGTCTTGCGATTACCTACGCGAAGATGAACCGCCGGGACGAAGCGAGGGAGATTCTCAAGACTGCTTGCGCGAGTCGCGGCGGTTACACGCCTGGAGATGCGACTGCGCATGTGCATGTAGTGCTGGGAGAATATGAAGAGGCGCTGCGTGAACTGGCGCGTGCGTATAACGAACATTCATCGTCGTTGCACTTTATTGGGATCGCTCCCGAGTTTGCTCCTCTCCGTCCCGACAAGCGGTTCGTTTCGATCGTCAAGGAAATCGGCCTCGACCCTCAAAAGGTCTTTGCGATAACGGCGGCTTGATTATTGAGCGATGATGTTGCGCCCGTGGCCGTGGGAGCGAACGCCGTATTTGTTTAAATCCTGCTGTGCCACGTGCATTCCGAAAAGCAAAACCGCGATAAGGCCAAAGTATAGCACTGACATTATCCAACGCTGCGACGGTGTGACTTCGAAATAGCGCTGTTCTTCTTCGGTCCTCTTACGGAAGAGCGAATAAACCCGCGGCAGCGATAGCAACACGATTAGCCAGATAATGAAGTTTGGATATTTCCATCCAAACCAGATGAGTAATGCAAAGCCGGGCAACCATAACCAGCGGGACAACGCTGTCACGATACGCCCGCCGTCGAGCATACCCACCGGCGTGAGGTTAAACAGATTCAGAAAATATCCGAACCATGCCAGCGCAATAAAAATCGGAGCGGCGAAGAATTCGCCCAACGCGTTGCAGACCAATGCACCCAAGCTTCCGAGCAACGGCCCACCGATGCCGACGCACGCTTCCATCCACGCATTGCGCGGCGCTTCCTTGAGCGCAATGAACGCGCCCATAAACGGAATAAAAACAGGCGCGCCGACCTTGAGTCCAAATTTTCTGGCGACAATCAAATGGCCCGTTTCATGGACGAGCAAAAGGAGGACAAAACCCAGCGCGAACTGCCATCCCCACAGTTGCATGTAAACCCAGACCATTAGCAGCATGGTGCCGCCGGACTTCAACAGAACGGGCAGGATGAATTTGATCTTCGCAAGAAATTTTGCGATCACGACACCCACGACCGCGAACGGGCCTAGCGCCTTTTTTATCCTACTCCAGGCCGTCTCCTCCGTTGGGGCCTTGTACTCCTCGGCCTTTTCGGTCTGAACATTTACGTCTTGCACTTTAGAAATGTGCATGGCGTTTAGGTGAAACGCCAATTTTCAAGTGGTCGCGTTGTGCCTCCGCGACCCGGCAGTTACGATTTCGAGCGCCTGTAGCCGTCGACCTGTGGGCGACGCAAGCAAAATGCAATTCGAACACGCCAGCGCTTCGCACAGCGAAGCGGCTACAGTTGCGTGAATCGCGGTTTACACACCCATCGGCGCCGAGTCCTGACAAGTCTGCGGTCGAATGCGTTCAGCGGGACGCGCTGGCTGTTTTCGGCTTCTCCTCGGCCGTTGAGTAAGACTGCAGCCACGCGCTCCATTTCATGTTTTCTTTCCACATGGTGATGCCGGAATGGCCGTAATGTTGTTCCTTTTCGTACTCGTCGTCTTTTATCACCGGACACCAGAATAATCGACCGGCCCTGCGCCAGCCGTCGATGAGGATCCCATCTTCGAACCGCTGATTACGCGCAGTCACCACTAGCGCGTTGTTTTCGCTCGTTGTGTTTGGATACGCTTCACCCCAGTGGAGCACGAGGGTCTTGGGCTCGAGTTTTATCAACTCCGCTCCAATGTCCTGGGCCCAGTGCCCGCACCAGCCGCGCTTTCGTAGGCCGACATTGTACAGGAATACCGTAAACTCTGGGTTGAGAGCGACACGATATTCTTTTTTGAGTCGGCGCGCGGTCGTATGCGCAGTGTAAGACAATGCCTGGGCTTCAGCTGGATCGACGTCCGACGAAAGTCCTGTGAGAGCTTTGGCCAGGTCTTTGATTGATCTTTCATCACTGGCGTGCGCCCGACTGACCACAAGCAGAAATGCGAAAACGAAAAAGAACGTGCGCGTTGTCATTTTATCTCCTCAGGCCTCTGCATTTCGCACTCCGGCCTCAACAGCGCAATAGGAAACACCGACAAATATTCCAACGCTGACGAACCTATCGCGCCGCCGAGTTTGCGAGAACAATCAGCGTATAGCTGCTTTCGCAGCATTTGAGTACCGGGGCGTTCGCCGCGGCGAAAGCCTCTACACAGCGAACCCCTAGTCCTTGTGGCGAATTGAGCCGGCGCCAGTGATCTGTTTCTTGATCGTGGCCGGGTTACCGGAGTAGGTGACTTTGCCCGCACCAGTGATCACTACTTTCAGCGAATCGGTGACTGCAACCTCCGCGTCGCCAGCGCCGGTGGTGGAGATTTCGGCAGTTTTAGCTTGCAGTCCATCGGCTGCCAAATGGCTCGCGCCGGTCATGTCGACCAGGAGCCGATCGATGTTGCCATCAAGTGAGACCTCTGACGCTCCCTTCGATTCCAAAGCAAAGATTGGCCCGCTCAACTGCTTTACAGTTAGCTTGACGGCGCCCCTGATCCTGCCACCTGCCTGCGTTGGACTTGAGATGACGATTTTGATTCCGTGGGTAGGCCAAAGGTGCCCCCGTGTGCGCAGATGCAGTGTATCTTCCGAAACATTGTTCTCAATGTAAGGCAGCAGATTTTCGTCCGTCGTGACTCGGACAGCAGGCGGTGCGTTTTGCCACTCAATCTCGAAGGCGCCGCTCGCGTCCAGGTTGGCGAATGTGGCGATTGGTCGTTCCTCAGTTTTGATCTGGCCATCACCTCGGACGCCGGGCAAATGGCATCCGACAACCAAAACGACACACCCAGCAAGCAAAACGATCAGGATCTTTCTCATGTAAATTTGTCTTCTCCGTTATGATGCAGCGACGTCGCGTTTTGGATTCAACGTTTTACTGCACGATCTTCATCTTCACCGCGTCGACGAGGACATTGTCGACGTAAAATTCCACACGGTAATCTCCCGGCATCCATCCATCTTCGGGCCTCGCGAGTGTGAATGCGCCGCGTGTGGTCGGGCTTGCGGCGACAGCAGAGGCCTCGTCCACTTTATAATCCGGAGGAAAATCTTCGCCGATGTTTTCCGCGATCCACACAGCCTTCACGTTTGCGCCTTGTCGCAAACGTTGGCCCTGCCAGCGCGCGTAAATTTCCGGCGTATTCGACGAGAACGTCGTCGTCGGCTTCCCAAAGCGATCTTTCGCAAGACTCACCGCCAGTCGTTTCGGTGCGGCGTCTGGTTTCACTTCGGGGCGCTCGACAATTTTGGGCGCTTCCGCCAATTCAAGCGAAATGCGCTGGAGCAAATCGCCTTTAGCGCCCTGCATCGTCGTAACGTCTTTGACGATGCCAACGCCCGGCACAAACCAGCGATCGATTAACATCGGGTTCGGCATCGTTTGCTCGCCGTGAATTCGGAACGCTTGAAATTTTCCCGCGGGCACGTCGATTTCTTCTTCGCCCAGAACATCGTAATGCTGTTGCACTTTCAGGTCGCCGGCCTGGCCATCGAAGTCCCAGGCAGCACCCTTTTTCAATGGAGCGACGATCATCGTCTGCGGCGGACTAAACTTAACGAATTCACCGTCGAGATTCACTCGAGCCCAGCAGATAATCCCGTGTTCGTCTACCGTGAGCAGATCGGTGTTGGTGATCGTGCCCGCCCGGTGCATTTCAAACTTAAGAAGATCTTTTCCGTCAACGTCCTCCGTTCCTTCGAGGCGGTACAAAACTGGCAGACGGATCTTGCCGTCGGCATCTGGTTTTAGGTTCGAAAGATTCAATCCCTTTCCGATTTCCTCGGTCATGTTGTAGCGCCAGCTTGTACCCGGTGCGGTGGGAATAACGGGTACAGCGAAAACGGAACTGAGGCCGAAACAACAAACGGCGACACAAATATTTCTCACGATGTTAATTCGCATGCTTACCAAGTGCGCTCAAGGAGCAGCGGTCGATCGCCGGGAGCGCAAACAACGTTTGGCTACCAAACAAGGCGCGCTAGATTTTAGTTCTCGAAGTGGAACTGATGATTTTTACCACAAGCTGTCTCATGACTGTCATTCTGAGCGAAACGAAGAATGTCGGATCAATTTTCGAGCGAGCCTTCCCATGGCAAATGAACAGAGATGTTTCGCTTCGCTCAACATGACAGCGCTATTTATCGGATGAGTTCTAGACAATGAAAGCTTTCGAGATTGCTGGCGTCCCGCGGGACGAGGTCTACCGATTTGTCAAAGGCCTTCATTCTGATCCCTTCAGCGTGTTAGGTCCGCACAAGGTTGGCGATGACGCGGAGATCCGGGTCTTTCGTCCGGACGCGCGTGCCGTCGAGGTCGTGCTCGATCGAGAACCGGACAAACCAATCGCTGCGGAACGAATCCAAGAGGAAGGTTTCTTTTGCGCCACTATTCCCGGGGCAGAGCGCGACGTTCCGTACCATCTCCGCATCGTAAAACTGAACGGCTCAGAAGAGCTCACGCGTGATGCGTATCAGTACGGGCCAATCATTGGCGACGTCGATCTGCATCTGTTCAGTGAAGGACAACACTGGAAAATTTACGAAAAATTTGGCGCGCATTTGCAGACGATCGGCGATGCGACTGGCGTTTATTTCGCCGTTTGGGCCCCGAACGCGGAACGGGTAGGCGTGGTTGGCGACTTCAACGATTGGGATGGCCGCGTCAATCCGATGCGGAAGTTGTTAAGCGCAGGCGTGTGGGAATTATTTTTGCCCGGGATCCCGCAAGGCGCGCACTACAAATTTGAAATTCGCACCCAAACCGGCGCGGTGCTGCTAAAGAGCGATCCGTTCGCGTTCTTTAATCAGCACGGCAAATCCACGGCATCGATGGTGTACGATTTGGAACGTTATACCTGGAGCGATGCCGAATGGATGGAAACACGCCAGAAAAAGAACTGGCCGCAAAGTCCGATCAGCATTTACGAGGTGCACGTCGGTTCATGGCGTCGGAAAGAAGGAAATCTTCAGCTCACGTATCTCGAACTCGCCGACACGTTGCTGCCGTACGTGTTGGAGATGGGTTACACGCACATCGAACTGTTGCCAGTGGCCGAACATCCGTTTGAAGGCTCGTGGGGTTATCAGGTCACAAATTATTACGCGCCCACGAGCCGGTTCGGTCCGCCCGACGATTTCCGTCATTTCATCGACAAATGTCATCAGGCTGGAATCGGCGTGATCATGGACTGGGTGCCGGCGCACTTTCCAAAAGACGCACATGCGCTCGCCGAATTCGACGGCACCCACCTTTACGAGCATAAGGACCCGCGCCAGGGCGAGCAGCAGGATTGGGGCACGCTCATTTTCAATTTTGGCCGCAATGAGGTGCGCAATTTTCTGATCGGAAACGCGCTCTTCTGGCTGGACAGATATCACATCGATGGTCTGCGCGTGGATGCCGTGGCATCGATGCTTTACCTGGATTACTCACGTAAACCCGGGCAATGGATCCCGAATGTTTATGGCGGACGCGAAAACCTCGACGCAATCTATTTCCTGAAGCGTTTCAACGAAGTCTGTTACGAGCGTTTCCCGGGGATCATGACGATTGCTGAGGAATCAACCGCGTGGCCTGGAGTGACGCGTCCGACCTATCTTGGCGGGCTGGGATTCGGGTTCAAATGGAACATGGGCTGGATGCACGATTTCCTGGATTACATGAGCATCGATCCGATTTACCGGCGCTATCACCACGGCAATATCACGTTCTCGCTGCTCTACGCGTTCCAGGAAAATTTTA
>JBARAJ010000165.1:0-19341 GCA_049791915.1 Candidatus Udaeobacter sp. | reverse complement strand
ACGATCTCAACATCCGGATTTTGTTCCTTTAGGTAAGTGGTCACCCCGGCCAGCGTGCCACCGGTACCAACAGCTGCAACGAACGCGCTGACTTTGCCTTCGGTTTGTTTCCAGATCTCAGGGCCAGTGCTGCGATAATGCGCGTCACGATTCGCGGTGTTATCGAACTGGTTCGCCCAGAACCAACCGCGTTCCTCTGCAAGGCGGCGCGCGATGTGATTATAATTTTCCGGATCTTTGTACGGTTTTTCCGGAACTGCCTTTACCTCTGCGCCGAGCGTACGAAGCAAATGCATTTTCTCCGGCGACTGATTATTCGGAATCACAATCACGGTGCGATATCCCCTCGCCCGTCCGATCACGGCAAGCCCGATCCCAGTGTTGCCAGCGGTTCCCTCAACGATCGTTGCGCCTGGCTTAAGCCGGCCAGCTTTCTCAGCGGCGGTGATAATTCCGGATGCCGCGCGATCTTTCACCGATCCGCCCGGATTCATGAACTCCGCTTTGCCCAGAATCTCGCATCCCGTCAGCTCCGACAGCCGCCGCAGTCGGATCAATGGCGTATTCCCAACGTATCCATCTATGCCCGAGTACATCGTGCTCATGAATGAAAAGGTTAACCGTTATCGATCTCTTCGTCGTCCTCGACCTCATTGTCGAAATGCTTCGTTAAGCTACTTCCAGATTTTCGACAGGCTAGTTTGTTCGCGCGGGCGTTGAGTTCTGTGCTTATCGCAGCGGCGACACCACGTAGACGTGATCGAGCATCTTCACGAACAAGGTGTTGGCGGTCTGCTGGCCGTCGAGTGATACAATCAGATTGGTCCAGATGATGAGCGTCAACTGGTTGGTTGGGTCGTAGCTGATTTTCGAGTTGAAGCCAGGCATCTCGCCACCGTGAAAATAAATCGTGTTCGGTCCCCAGCTAATTTGGCTGATGCCGTATCCATATTTTTGGCCCTCGGGCTTGCTCGCCACCTCTGGCTGCAGGCTATCGAGCCACCGGCGCTGATATTCCGCGTTGAGCACCTTGCCACCTGCCAGTGCTTGAATCCAGGTGGCGAGATCGTTGGCGGTGGAGATGACACCCCCAGCCGCGGTGGCGTAGGAAGAGTTCTGGCTGGTGCAATCGTCGGGCTTAAGGGTTCCGGCCTTCGCCGCGGCCTGGATGTCGGGCGGGTACGGCTTGTCAGTTCGAGACGGAAGGAGCAGCCGCCGTACAAGTAGCCGTGCGAGTAGGGATCGGGGAGGGTGTTCGAGGTGCTGGCGGGGAGCAAGGTGTCCTTCAGGCCGAGCGGCCCGAACAAACGATCCTGAAAACAACTGGCCAGCGGCTTCCCCTCAATCTTTTCCGCAATGAGGCCAAGCAGCGCATAGTTGGTGTTGGAGTAGTGGAAATCCGTGCCGGGCGGAAAGTAGGGTGGATGCTTGAACGCAACCGGCAGCACTTCGGCTGGGGACCAAACCTTGGTCGGGTCACGCTCGAGGACGGTCCAAAAATCAGGATCGTCGTCGTAGGTGTAAAGGCCGCTGCGCATATTCAGCAGTTCAGTGATGGTGATCTTGTCACCATCGGGCACGTCCGGGACATACTTCGAAACTGGATCGTCAAGACTGAGCTTGTTTTCCTGAGCGAGCAGTACGATCACCGCGGCGGTCATTGTCTTGGTATTGGAGGCGATCCGGAAGTGAGTGTCGGCGCGCGGTGGGCTGTTAGCGCCTAGCAATGTAGTGCCGTAACTCACCGTGAATTCTCCCTGGGGTGTGCGCAAGAGAACCACAGCGCCAGGTATCATGAGTTCCTTCGCGGTCGTTTCCACCATGGCCTGAAGCGAAGCCCGGTCGATTGGCTTGAGCGCCGTCGCTCGTTGTCTTGTGCACGATGACGAGAGTCCTATCACGCATCCCAATGCAGCAGCCGTCGTAAAAGCTAAGGCCGCGACGTTGAGTTTCGTTTTCATGTTAGACGAAATGGTTCTGCAATTCTCATTGCGCCTCCCCCCGATACTCCCAACTAAAACTGTTAGGCCGATTCTCAGTTTTCGATAGCAATTTGGGGGACGAGTCGATAACGCGGATAAATACATCACGTTTGTTGTAGCGTCCGCTGTGCTCAGCGGATTACGTCCGTCTCGAGCGAGACAGTTCGGAGCTAACTAGAAAAAGGCTTTGTTTACTTTTCGTCCCAGGCAAGGCCTTCGGTCATCATTTTGACATTGCTCCCACCGCTGTCCGGTTTGACGAAGATTGTAAGATCAGCGTCTCCCCGCTTGCGCTTCAGTATTGCGGAGGCCGGCGTGATTAGGTCGCTGCCTTGCTTTGTCCAGCCCTGTGCTTTGAGGTTCGCCGACAATTCAGCACACGCGCTCTTAACGTTCGCCTTGCTCTTGAATCCGAGCTGTTCAACCAGCGCTTTGTACTCGACCTCCGACGCATCTTTCGTGAGCGCGAGATCCTTGACGTTGAGTTTATCCTGCGCCGGCTTGGGCACGGCTTTTTCGCTTAGCTCAGTCGTTGGCTCGGTTGTTGCCTGTTTGTCTGTTGTCTCTTGTTCGGGGTCTTTTGAAGCAGCGGGCTGAAACCCTTTGGGAGTTTCTCCAAGCGGCGCGACAAACTTAACGTTGACCTCCCACGTCTCGCCGAACACGTCGGCCGCGCCATCCGTAGTCAGTTCTCCCTTCACCTGGCCGTCAGCATACTCGAAGTCGTTTGTGTTGATCTTGCCGATCGAGCTAAAATTCTGGTGCTTGAGTGCGGTGTGCGCGACCTCGCAGCCAAAGATGTCGCCGTCTTCGTGCAGTGAGACGATCAATGCGCTACCAAACTTTCCGAACCCGGCATTAAAGTCGGGCTTCTTATCTTTGGAGTGATCCTTCTCGGTGAACACGAGCACGATGGACGGCTTATCGCCAAACGGCTCGCGCCAATGTGCCGACACGTGGGCCAGCTTTGCGTCCTTGCCGTTCCCTTTGAAAACGCCCGTCACCGAGGGCTTCACGTTGGCGGCGGGCCCTGGCTTTTTGGAAGGCGGCAACGATTCTCCAGCACGGAGTAGTGGCACATCGAAACGAACGTCCAAGCCCGAGGGAAACATTCCCTCGGTTTCATTCGGCTGGCTGGCTTTGCCAATTACCCGGCCGTCCTGCAGCTTTATTTCCCCGGTCGCATCACCTTTTCGCTTGCCCAGAGATACGTCGCCGGCGCCGGCGCCCCAGCCCTTGAATGCCCCTGCCTTCGTGAACTCCAGCTTGACGTAAGGCCGCCTGAAATCAGAGGGCTCACCCTTCTTTTCCGATTTCCTGGCCTGATTGAGCTTCTCACTTGAAATGGCCGGACCGCTCAGGACCACCGCAATTCCTTCCTCTCCATCGACCGAGGTCTCATACGCCACGGCGTTTTTCAGCGGATAGTTTTTACTCTTAAGCATCAATGTCCCCTCACCCACGTGTGCCGGCTTGGTCTCCTCTTGCGAAAAGAGCGTCGCCGAACTGCCCATGAGGGCCATCACTCCTAGGAAAGTTATGAATTTATTAGTCATAAATTTTTCGCGGGTGGCATTTCAGCAACAGAACGATTATGTGCCAAGCACGATTACATCGAGTTTTTAGAGCGTTCAGACGTTGCCCACAATGTTTTAAACCGGGCAGCACCACGGGCGATGGCGCCCCGGCTCCATCAAAACGAGTCGACGCGCGATTGTTCGGCGATGATAATGCGCGACCGTGTTGAAACAAACATTCTACTTTCTTGTCGTTAGTCTCGGGAGCCTGTTGCTGGCGGTCGTTTGTTTTGGTGAAAGCTTCACCATCGAGCAGGTGCTGAGTGCACCGTTTCCGTATGGCCTAACGAGCGCAGCGCATGCGCCGCGCGTGGCGTGGGTATTCGACAATAAAGGCGAGCGCAACATCTGGGTCGCCGCGGCGCCGGATTTTGTGCCGCGACAGGTGACTCATTACAAAGGCGATGATGGCCAGGCGATTGCGAGCGTGCGGCTGACGGCGGACGGCAAGACCATCGTGTATGCGCGCGGCAGCGAGACAAACAAGGAAGGCACCTCGGCAAATCCGCAAAGCCTCACAAAGATGCCGAAGCAACAGGCGTGGGCGGTAAACGTGAACAGCGGCGAGCCGCGATTGCTCGGCGACGTTGGTTGCAACGAAGAAGGCTGCGAAGACCTGCAGGCGTCGCCCGACGGCAAGAATGTTGTCTGGTCGGCGAAGAAGCATCTCTGGATCGCGCCGATCGACGGCAAAAAAAAGGCAGAGCAGCTCGACGAGTTAGCAGGCGAAAGCGAGACACCGCGCTGGTCGCCAGATGGAAAGCGGATCGCGTTTCGCTCGAACCGCAAGGACCACTCGCTTATCGCTGTGCTCGAGTTGGCCACGAAGAAGATCACGTATCTCGTGCCGACAACGAATCGTGACGCCAATCCAGTTTGGTCACCTGACAGCAAACAGATCGCGTTTATTCTCCAGCCCGGAGTCGAATTCAAACGGCCGCTCATTCCTGAGTTCCCGCAGCCATGGGCGCTTTGGATTGCGGACGCGGAGAGCGGCGAAGGCCGCGAGCTGTTTCAGAGCAGCAAAGCGATGGAAGACTCGCTACCGCTTTTCGCGTTTGAATCACTGAAATTCACGAATGCGGGCCGCATCATCTTCGCGAGCGAGAAAGACGGACGTAATCATCTCTACTCGATCGCCGCTACCGGTGGAACTGCTGAGCTCCTCACGCCGGGCGATTTTGATGTCGAAGAAGTGATGCTGAGCGCCGACAAGCGCAGCATTCTCTTCACTTCAAATCAGAACGACATCGATCGCCGGCACATCTGGCGCGTCAGCGCAACGGGCGGCGAGCCACAGCCCCTAACGAGTGGTGAAACCATCGAATGGAACCCGGTGGAGACCAGCGATGGAAAGACGGTGTTGTGTCTCGGCTCAACTGCGACTTCGCCCGCCATGCCTTATCGCCTAACGAGCAGCGGCCGCGAGTTGCTCGCGAAGAATCTGCTTCCGGCCGAGTTCCCGCAGGCGCAGCTAGTCACGCCGAAGCAGGTGGTGTTTAAAAGCGACGACGGCCTAGAAATTCACGGCCAGCTGTTCACGCCAAAGGAAAAAGCCGGACGCAGCCCCGCTCTCATCTTCACGCATGGCGGACCGATCCGGCAGATGCTGCTCGGGTTTCATTACATGGAGTATTACCACAACGCCTATGCGATGAACCAATATCTGGCGAGCAAAGGTTACACCGTGCTCTCGGTGAATTACCGGCTTGGCATCATGTACGGGCGCGCGTTTCGCGAGCCGCCAAAGGCGGTGTGGCGCGGCGCGTCCGAATACCAGGATGTAGTCGCGGGCGCGAAATTTCTGCAATCGCTCGACACCGTTGATCCGCAGCGCATCGGTCTCTGGGGCGGATCCTACGGCGGATTTCTGACTGCCATGGGTCTGGCGCGCAATTCCGACATCTTCAAAGCCGGCGTCGATTTCCACGGCGTGCACGACTGGGCGATTTTCCTGCCGATGTGGGCCGATAACGTCGAGCTTGCGCCCGACATCAAAGAAGCTCGGGAGCTCGCCTTCAAATCATCGCCGGTCGCAAGCATCGCAAACTGGCACTCGCCCGTGTTGCTGGTCCACGGCGACGACGATCGCAATGTGCCGTTCCAGCAAACCACCGATCTAGTCGAAAAGCTGCGCGCCCAAAACGTCGCGTTCGAAGAGCTAATCTTCCCCGACGAAATTCACGACCTTCTGCGTTGGAGCGATTGGGTCCGCGCCTACCGCGCCACCGCCGAATTCTTCGACCGCAGACTAGGTGCGTCCAGCGAACGGTGACAAGCGCGTTGCCAGATTGTTAGGCGTGCCGCGTTGCATATCCTAAAGTGTTCAGGGCTGGGATGACGTTGCTCAGAGCGTGAATTGAAACTAACACCCAGAAGCCTTCTTTCCAGGGTGCGCGCTGCCGCCAATAGAGATAACAAGCAGCCTGAATGCAGAACCCTGGGAGCACGACTACCGCATGCGGCCACCACGGCCAAACGTGCATCTCACTAATGAACAGTGCGGCGATGAATACCTGCGCAACTGCAGGCGCACGCGCCCGGCGCACGAGTTCAAACACCGCAACTAAAATGAGCGACTCGATGAGCGGAGCGAAAATAAGAAGCTCAACAACATGGGATACGCCAGTGCTACGAAGATAGAAGGCTCGGGGTGGGCTTCGGAGATGCGAGACATAGGCCCATGCCGACACGAAGTGTGCTAGCGCCACGGAATAGCAGGCCATAACCAATGCGAAAACAACCTTCGAGCGGCTACGCGGCATAAATGACCGAAGGCGAATTGCCACGATAGGCTTTTCGGCATCTGTGATTGACGCGATTGGCACTGCCGGCATTGTTTCCTGCGGCTCAGAATCGGGCTCCTTGCTCAGCTCGGCCTCAAAGCAAGCGGAACACATTCCGCCCGAGCTTACAGGCGTAGTCCACTTGCTGTATTTTGTTCCACAAGTTTTACAAATAGCCACGGTCAAGCGGGCCTAACTAGAATGAGATAAACTACGCTAGGATGTCGGGGCCACCACGCTAAAGTTATATCGCAATGGGGCGCTTGGATTGGTCGATTGCCTAGACGCGGACGTGGCAACTCAATCTTTGTGCAAAACATAGGACAACATCAGTTTGTTGTATGTCTCTGAATATTCCCGCTGTCGCTCTCGCACCGCGCGATCATCTACGATGCAGCCGATGCCGCCGCCGGCGTGCGGATATCTGTCAGCAATGTGCGCGTACTTAGCGGGAAGGCCAACCGGCATGGAGGCGTAGCCACCGTGCCAGTAAAACTTGACGTTGTTCGCGCGAATGTCGTGCTGAGCCTCTGCGATAGCTTCGTGCTGACTCCATTTCTTAGGCTTGGCGGTCGCTGCCGATGTCCACAGCATTGCGAATGCAAAGATCGCGGAGAGGACTTTCATGAAGTGCGCGAACATCTAACGAAAAAAAGGTAAGCCACAACAGGGTGTCGTGGTAAACACACTGAACTTATTTCGAAATGGGGCCGTTGGCTCATCGACTGGTTAGATGAACTACTGTGGCTCGTACCAAAGCATCGTATAAACAATCTCGGCGCAACAGACGTAGAATAGCCAAAGGAAGCCAAGCAAAAAGCCGATAACGTAGACCCAGAACACCTCCGTTGGCTTGCTCGCAAGATGTGAAGAGGGCCACGCTTCATCGCCCAATCGAAAACGCCGGTCCGTGCGGCTACACAAACTTGCGTGAGTCCCCAGCCAGCGAATGTACCGAGTGCGTTGCTAATGAGAATGCGAAATATCCGACCGCGCTCCGACGGCATTCTCAGCGGTGACAGTCGCTTCATCTAACTAGAATTAGACTGTAACCCAATTTTGCCTCTCATAGAGGCAGTTTGCCGGAAAACACTGCGGAACGTCAATCGCGATTCGAGCGAAAACCAGCGCTCAAAAGTGTCGTAAACAACTATATGTCAGATAAAATCGGAATGGCTGCCACTACCCCGGTCACCCATATGGAGCGTTTCATCGATTTTGCGGTCGAGCAATTCGCTCGTGATCACACTGAGCCGGAAACCGATTTGTATGCCCGTCTTCGGGAAGAAACCTATCGAGTGATGAAGTGGCCGGAGATGCAGATCGATGCCATCGAGGGCCGCTTTCTTAAAATGCTGGTCCGGCTGACCTGCGCCCGAACCGTTCTCGAGCTCGGAATGTTCACCGGATACAGTGCGCTCATGATGGCCGAAGCCTTGCCAGATGATGGTTGCCTCATCACGTGCGAAATCGATCCGACAGCCGAGGCGATCGCGCGACGCTACTTCGCTGAGAGTTCTCACGGACACAAAATTACCATCCGAATGGGACCTGCGTTGGACACAATCAAGACGCTGACCGGCCCGCTAGATCTCGTATTTATCGATGCCGATAAACCTAACTACTCAAACTATTACGAAGCATGCCTGCCCTTAGTCAAACCGGGCGGGCTGATTGTCGGCGACAATGTTCTGTGGAGCGGCAAAGTGGTAGATCCCAAGGATGCTGATGATCACGCCATCGTCGCCTTTGACAGTCTCGTCCAATCCGACTCTCGCGTTGAGAATGTCTGTTTAACAGTACGCGATGGAATCATGCTTGCCTGGAAACGGAAATGATTCTCGCTGGAAATGTTCAATCTCGTCAGAGGACCGCGTGAGCAAAGCTTTTACGCGGTTCTTGTGCGGGCGAGCCGTCCATTAACGACACAGCTTTCCCCTTGGGAGACGCAGGTACCTGCGTCGCGGCAGGCCTGGGTAGCGCGTGCATTCTGCGTGCTGGTCGCGCTGTTCCAGCGCGACGAACTTTCGTTAGGCAAGGACGTAATCTGGA
This sequence comes from Candidatus Udaeobacter sp., assembly GCA_049791915.1. Classification (GTDB taxonomy): domain Bacteria; phylum Verrucomicrobiota; class Verrucomicrobiia; order Chthoniobacterales; family UBA10450; genus Udaeobacter. The sequence continues at coordinate 10,944 of JBARAJ010000165.1, read as the reverse complement.
AATGCCATGCGCAGGAATGTCAAAAATGCGGGATCGCGGTGATGGTGGAAGCGGACCTAACGATCCGCTGCGAGTCCCCGAGTATTGTCTTGACTCGCCTTCACGGCCGTCCTTACGGTCGACCAACCGGAGGCACAAGCGGGGCCGGCGGCCTGTGCGTTGGGCTCTGCCCGCTTCCACATAAGGAGGACCAATGCATTTTATCGAACAACTCTTCGGTTCGGCACCTGATGGCGGGAACGGCGCTTTCGAGTCCCTCTTGCTGATCTTTCCATTTTTGATCGCGCTTTGGAAAATGAAGCGCAAGGCTGTTTTCGATTGGTTAGGCTAAACTTGGATTGCCGCGGCGGCCAAGTCTGTAAACACAGAGCCGAAAAACCGACGTGACCACAATGAAACTCCTTGCGCAATTCATCCCGGCACTCCGCGACCTGGCCTTGCCTTCCCGGAAAGAGGTTGAGGTGAAGTTGATCGAGCGGGAAGTGGTGGAGAAAAAGTTCGTTTTCGATCGCACGATAAGTCCTAAGTGGTGGAGAAGGCCCTTATGAGCAGCATCTCTCAAGGGTGGCGGGCGATCCCAAAGGCAATACGCGACTTGCTTGCCAGCCTGAAGGTTCTGGTGCCGGCACTGAAAAGCTTCTGTCGCGCGATAGCCAATACCTGCCACAATTGCGGCAAGGGTCGCGACCGCGGCGGCGCTTGCATCACCGTTTCCCCAGCCGTCCTCAAGCGGGCCGACCCACTCATCTACTCGCAGTACTACCTCATGAAGATGGGTCTGTCCGTCACTTGGGACAACCCGGACATCGACATTTTCCGCGGGGGCGTACCGGTGGCGCCATTTGCACTCCTGCCTGCGACTGACTATGACGTCCGCATAAGAGTCTGGAATGGCTCCTACGACGCTCCTGCGCTGAATCTGCCTGTTGCGCTCTCCTATCTGAGCTTCGGCATTGGCGTCTCCAGCACTGCGATCGCAACTGGCAAAGCCGATCTCGACGTTAAAGGAGGACCTCTCGAACCCGCCTTCACCTCTATCCCTTGGAAAACGCCGCCGCTTCCCGGGCATTACTGTTTGCAGGCATTGCTCATCTGGCCTGACGATGCCAATCCCGACAATAACCTTGGGCAGAAGAACGTGCAGGTTGGGACAGCCCATTCCCCTGCGGTGTTCGACATTCAGGTGCATAACGACGCTGCCATCGCGCGAGCCTTCACCTTTGAAGTAGACCAATATGTTATTCCGCCCCTGGCTCCGTGCAGAGACCAGGCCAGCCCGACCGGCCGCGTCGCAGTAGCACCTACTGCAGGTCGGCTCGCGGAAAGCAAAGCGCGGTGGAAGGCGGTGCTCGCCGTACAGGGTTACGGGCGTTTCCCGCTCGGCCCAGATTGGACAGTAACATTCTCTCCGGCGCGACCAGTCTTGGCTGCCTTTCAACAGATCACAGTGCAGATAACCGTGCAGCCACCGGCGGACTTCCTCGGCCAGCAAACAGTTAATGTGCATGGCTTCGCCCAGGCGGAGAATCGCGGTCGCGCCCCGGCTGGCGGTGTCACGTTGTTGATCGAGAAGAGTTAGACCGCTTATGGCCAGGCAATACACGCAGTGCTATCACCACACGCCGCCCGACAAGCCGTTCTCGAGGGCGGATCTGCTGGCTTTCGTCGCCGGGAATGCCTGGCCCGGCGCCACCGTCGCTATCCTTGCATTCCTCGGCGGCGCGCCCGCCATCTCCATCATCGCCATCTTCATTCAATCCGCAGTCACTGTCACTGCAGTAGCCAACGCGTGGCTCTATCACAGGCTCGTTTGTATGCCAAGCGATGCGCTCCCTTGCGCGATCGGAACTGTGATCGCTAATCCCACTGTGGGCGATCTTGGCGAGTTCGATAACGATCAATACTTCTCAATCCGGCTTATGCCGCATCCGCCTCTCGCGGAGAGCGCCTCAGATCAGGATAAACGGGACTTCACTGACTCGGTAACTACAGACGGTTTTCAAGGTCAGGAACTTCTTGGACCCGTAGCATGGGACCTTCCCTATGCCGATCCCGTGGCCAGCGAAGAGCGGTATTATCTGCACTGCGAAGCCGAGGGAAACTTCTGGCAGGCGATGAAAGATTATGCCGTCGTGGCAGGGCTCGCGGTTGCCGGCGGAGCCGCGGCCGGAGGCGCCGCGGGGGCGGCAGCTGGGTGCGCGATCGGCGGTTTTTTCGGACCCATTGGTTGTGCCATTGGAGCCATTGTCGGCGGACTTCTCGGCGCGGCCGGGGGCGGCGCGGCCGCTGGGTATCTCGTAGCTACCATTGCCTTCAATTCCGACCCCGGAAATGTCGATGACGCGAATGTCGGCGACAGGAGCTTAGGCCCGATCAAAGAAGGAGACCGCGTATTGGTGCATGGCCATCACGTCTACGATGGATTTCATGAGGGCTGGCATGAACTGCATCCGCTACTCGCGGTCATGAAAATTCCAGACTATCTCGAACAAAATCCCGCAGTCATCCCATACGACTCCTCACTCACGCCCGCCGATATCCTGAAAGGTCTGTCGTCCCCCGCGTTTTTTGCGAGCGCAAAGGCTCTGCGACAGAAATGGTGCGAACGTTTCCAACTGCCACAAGACCCCGGTGTTCACATCTTGCAGCAAGAGCCGCAAAATCGGTGGACCGTACACCCGGCGGTCGACGGGTGCCAGCCTGAGGAGCCTGCTCCACCGCCGCTTCATTGAAGAACGAGATTAGCGCCTATCGCGCCGCCGCCGAATTCTTCCATCGCAGATTAGGTGCCTCCGGCGAACGGCGATAAGCGCGTTGCCAAGGTTTGCCGGAAAATACTGCAGAACGTCAACCGCAATTCCGAGCCCAAACAATTCTGAACAAACTATATGTCGTATAAAAGCCGTTTCGAGCCGGATCGCATCGTTAGGCGACGAACACGACGCCATTATTGCGGTTTGGCTTCACGGATTGCGCCAGAACGAAGCGGAAGAGTGAAGTGAAACGTGCTGCCTTCTCCGAGCTTCGACTCAACCCATATTCTTCCCGGATGTTCTTCGATCATCATCTTTGCGATGTAGAGTCCAAGTCCAATACCGCGACGATCCTGGTTATGTAACTGTGAGAAACGCTCGAAGATTGTTTTAATTTTCTCCGGAGCGATTCCCTCCCCGGTATCGCTAATTGAAATTTGTACTTTTTCCCCTTCAGGGCCGGTCCTCTGACAGCTTACCCAAATTTTGCCTTTAGCCGGTGTGAATTTAATCGCGTTTCCAATCAGGTTTGACAGCACCTGCATGACGCGGCTCCGGTCGCATACCACGTAACCAGACACGTCTTGAAGCTCTGCTTCCAGGGTTATTCCCTTGGCGACGGCGGCTCCCTGTAGTTGTTCTACGGATTGTTTTATTATTTCGCTGACGTCATGCTGCTCGATGTGCAGTGTTAATTTGCCTACGGCGATTCTTTCTATGTCTAACAAATCCTCAATTAACCGGAGCATCTCTCCAGCGCTTCTATTTATTGATGCAGCCAGCTCTTTTATATCCTTCGGATCCTCTAATAGATTCTGCGCTGCCAGCGAGATGTTATTGAGAGGATTCCGCAAGTCATGGCTTACAATAGCGAGGAATTCTTCCCTGGTAGTAAGAGTCGCCCTGGTTTTTTGGTGGCTCTTTTGTTCCCGCGATAATAATTCGGCGGAAGACCGGGCGGATGAGTGATGATGGCTCCGTCCCTTTTCTGTAGCAGCATCAGTTCGGAGTCGTTCGCCTTTGATTGCCTGGTCCGATGTTTGTCTTTCTAATCGCAGCCTTTCATCTCCTTCAGCCTGGCGTTTTGCGCCGCTTCTTGCCACATCCGCTCTCCCAAGGTCACGAGAAGCGTCTGAGTCGCTTCGACTTTGCAACTTGGCCCTATCTGCTTCTACTCGTTCAGCATCGCGATCAAAATCTGCTTGATGCTCAGAAGCCGAATCTGAGTCACGTTGCGTTTCGTCGCTCTCTTCGCGCTCGCTTTGCCTTGAAGGATCTTTCCCGTGTGCCATTTCCTTTGCCGATGATAGTCGCGAGAGAAGAATTAATTATGCCACAAATTGTCGGCTCATCCAGCGCATTAAGCCACGGAAAGTGTCCTAATTTGAAAGCACGAACCACGCCGTGAGAAAAAAACGAAAAAACTATATGTCATATGTACCGATGAGAAGCGAGGGAACCGGCAGAGAGGCCTCAAACGAATTATTTAATGAGACTTCAGCGATGAAAAAGAGATCCATTCAACTCCGACGTCCATCCGCGATTACGCGAATGCGGTCGGGGATCGCTTTCGTCAGCGTGTGCGTTCTACTTGGTTTGGTGGCCTTCTCCGCTGGCGCGCACGCACAAGTTACCACACCGATTCCGGCTGCGACCGCAACGCCTGCGCCAACAGCCACTCCGTTTCCAACTTTTGCGCCGCGCACCCCGCCGCGCCCCTGAGGTGGACCGGCTTCTCCGAAAAATGCCAGTCCGCCTCGGACCGATGCCAAAAGAATCCCCGAAAGCGCCACTAAATTAGGCGGCAGAGCTGCGTTGCTTTGCCAACGCGTTGAGGACAACGCGTTCCACCAAAACCGGCAAGTAATCGCTAAGGATTTCGATATCGGCCGGAGCGACGGTTAATCCCGCGAATTGAAGTTGGAGACGGCGTGCCCTCACGCCGTCGAATCGACAGATGAAACGAAAAACGGCCTGTGGGCAGGCCGTCTCCATTTCCCACCCGTTCACGCGGCCATGATTCAGGTCACGGAATTGCCAGTACATCCCGTCCGCCAGGTTAACTCACGCGTCACTCGCGGCCAGCGCAGCATCGACATTTGGGAAAATCCGAAATACTCGCTCAAGCCGCGAAGTTTCGAAAATCGAGCGCAAGGTTTCCTGCAAACCACTCAGGAAAAACTTCCCGCCATACGCTTCAACCTGTTGCATCGCTAGAATAAGCACCGCTATTCCTGAGCTATCGATGTAAGTTGCCCGGGAGAGATCTATCACGATCCGTTCCGGTTTTTTCTTGATCATTGCATTAAGTGACTCTGAGACGGCAGGTGAAACGTGCAGATCGATATCGCCTTGAAGCGGGAAGACATTCGGGCGGTTTTGATACAGCACCGGAACGGCTGGCGAAGCGTTGTCTCTCATTCAATTCCTTCATCGTGACTGCATTACTGTCTGGGCGTATCAGTGCGATAAAATCCTAGGTGATGCTTCTCCCCCGCCCTTGGACGTTGGGCTGCCTGCTCGCGAATCCTTTCGGAGTTGAGGGTGTAAAGCGCCGTGGGCGCCATGCGCCTTTACGGCGTTGCCGGTTTTGGAATGCTTTCAACCTGCGCTCAGGCATTCGCGCTAGAACTGCAAGCGTTCTCCGTGCTGCCGTTCCAGCAAACCACCGATCTCGTCGAAAAACTGCGCGCCCAAAAAGTCGCGTTCGAGGAGCTGATCATCCCCGATGAAATTCACGATCTGCTTCGCTGGAGCGACTGGGGTTTCCAAACAGTGACGAATTCCGGCCTTAGCTTTCAGACGTCCGATTCCGAGCAAGAGCAAGAACGTTGCATCGTGCTTCGTCATTCCTTCGTTTTTCGTCCTTCGTCATTCGTGCTTCTTCATTCGAAGCATGTCCTTCGAGGAAAGCCCGGGATTTCGAAGCAGTGAGATGCCTCTCGATGTAACAATATAACGATTCAACGGATCACATCGGCGGAAGCATCAATGTTGAATGTTTAGATGCGACCCCATTTCTCCATGCGCGACCCTATTTCTCCATGCGCCTGTAGAAATCACCTCCAAAAAAGCTCTTCGTCTCATCGCAGGTAAAATATGTTGCCATGATCAGCTCTCAACTTTCAGTGCTCGCCAAGGACGAATCCGCCGTTTAGGCGCAACGCCGTTTCCCCCATTTCCCCACGTGGCTGTCGCTACGCGTTTTCACATCCCGACGGCAAAAGAATCTCATTAGCTCGAAATGGATTTTCCCTTTCACCAAAAACAAACTCGCCAACCACCTCACCAACTTCGCGGTTCTTGAGCCAAGAGGAGCCTTCCATCCCTTCACCTTCGCTACCGATAATTCCGGCCTTCCTCAGAAGTTCTATACTTTCAGGGCTATCGGCCCACTCACGATTTCGCGCATAGGGGTTTACGACGGCGTAACCGAGAAATTGGGCAGTCCACTTAACGAGTGCAGTGAGGCTGTTCTTCGCCGCAGGCGGCAGAGCTGCCATCTCCTTTAATAAATGCTCTCGATTCTCGCGCTTTGATCTATCCGAAACGGCCAACTCCGGAGCAACCTGCCGTCGCATAAATTCTATGATTGTCACGTGACACAAGCGCTCGAACCACGTCAGAAGTGGCAAGTATCGCTGCTTACCTTGCAGCGACATTAGCTGGCCAACGATCTGCGGAGCCTCTCTACTCCTTAGACCAAAAGCTATGTATCGTGGAAGCGGCTTGCCACTATGAACGAAACTTGATCGCGCATCGTAGATTTTCTTTAGACACCACTCGAAATGCTCCTTGGCTATCGGGATAAGGCCGGAAGTTTCGCGGTAAAGTTCGTCCACGTGATTCCAGAACGAGGGTAGAGCGAAATCGGTAAGAAATAACACGAATTTCTGGCGCAAGAAATACTCACTGCTAACGAGATCCTCTTTGAGTTTTGTGATGAGGGGTTCCGTCTTCTCAAATTTGGCGATTTGGTCGATGGTCGATTTCGCTCTTTCAAACTTAGGCAGACTGTAGAAACCGAACTTTCTGGTTTCGTAGTGGTGACTGGCCAAACACTCGATCGAAGACACCAACGAAAAATATGCGAGCGAAGGGTCGAAAGCGACCAGTGAAAGACCGACGTGGTAGAACTCGCACGCGCTTAGCGCAGCGTTGACGGTCGGTTCCGTCGCATTTGCTAATCCGCGAACAATCGCTGCGAACTCCTTCGAATTTATTCCACATGGTTCGGGCGTCGTCGCTCGCTGTCGCGTAACCGGATATGTCCTGTCTGGGCAGCCTGCGGTTGGCTCATTATCTAAGCGGCGCAAGCCTAGCGAGATTACCGGCTCTCGGGCAAAAACAGATAATAACACCAAGAGGTCGTGCACTACGTCTTCGTATGGCAGCCACGTCGAGTGCATTTTCTCGCTCTTCTCCCACTCCTCGAAGCAATCGAACGACAGGCAAAGTTCTTGGGGCAAACTGTACGAAGGGTATGAGACGACTTTTATCTCATAGGGAGGACTGTGAGGCCCGATTATCCATCGCCCCGCACTCGAGTGATGTCTGTCTGCAGTAAGAATCGTGCTATCGTAAAGTTCACGTCCACTGAGAAGGTGATATTCAACCCGAACGCGATGGGTGGTCGCAGCCGCAGGGTCGACTCCTAGTAAAAGGCGAGTGTTTCGCGCTAGGCTCACGACGCCATCAGACTTGCTATCGGGCCGGCGCGCAACGCCAAACTAATATACGTGCCGCTACAGGCTCACGGCGTCGAGCGGGAACACCTGGTTGCGCCTGCCTGGGGGACGAAAATGGGGTCGCATCTAAACATTTAACATTCTCCGCTAGATTGAGTGTTGAAGAAGGAATCGGGAAGCTGCCACGCTCGCCATAGGTTGCTGTAACCATGTTTGTGCTGATTCGTGCAGTCACCAAAGAGAAGTACGAATTAGGAATTAAGAAGGAAGAATCCGCAAAAAGTTGAGAGTTGATCCGCCTTCGTTTGACTTCCGGCGCGACCCGCCGTCGCCGAAGGCTATGGCGTGGCAAGCAAGTGACAGGGGGTTGCGCCGGGCATCGAACGGGGTGAATAGCTCTGAGGAGGAGACTGACTATGCCACTACCGAATGACGAAAAGTTGATCGCACTGAGCGAGGAGATTTTGAAGCAGTTCGAAACCATATTTGGGTCGCATCCCGGATTCAGGCCGGGCCATGCGAAGGGCATTTTATTGAGGGGGACGTTTACACCGTCTAGTGCGGCAGCGTCGCTGACGCGGGCGCAACATGCTGTGCAGGCTTCGACTCCAGTGACGGTGAGGTTTTCGGATGGGACGGGAATTCCGCTGATTCCCGACAACGATCCGCATGCGGATCCGCGGGGCATGGCGATCCGGTTCAATCTCGCAGAGCATGTTCACACCGACATTGTGGCGCACTCGGTCAATGGATTTCCGGCGACTACGGGGCAGGAGTTTCTGGAGTTTTTGCGGGGCGTGACGCAGAGCGATCCAGCGAAGGTACAGGCGTTTGTGGGGAGTCATCCCAAGGCGCTGGCATTTGTGCAGGCGGTTACACCGTTTCCGGCGAGCTTTGCAAAGGAGAAGTACTTTGGGCTTACTGCGATGAAGTTCACCAATAAGGATGGCGTGAGCCGGTACGGGCGGTACACGATTGTTCCGGAGGCGGGGGAAGAGCACCTGGATGCTGCGACGGCTACGGCGAAGGGACCGGACTATCTGTTCAACGAGCTGAATGAGCGGCTGGCGAAGGGCCCGATTCAATTCAAGATCACGGTTCAGATGGCTGAGGACGGCGATGTTGTGAATGACACGACAGTGCACTGGCCAGCCGAGCGGAAGGTAGTGGAGTTAGGAACCGTTGCGCTGACGAGTACAGTTGCCAACAATGCTCACGAACAGAAGCAGATTATCTTCGATCCGATTCCTCGCCTGGATGGGATTGAGCCTTCGGACGACCCGCTGCTTGAGTTGAGGGCCGCGGTTTATCTGATTAGCGGAAGGCGAAGGCGCACTGCTCCTGAGCAGTGAGTTTAAGCAGAAAGGCCGAAGGAAGAAGTTTAGAAGCGGAAAACGTCCAACGCTCAACGTCCAACGCCCAATGATGAAACGGCCGCGGTCAGCGCCGACTACAGTTCCCTGAGTTCCTAATCGTTATGCAAGGCCTTGGCCCTCGCAAGGCCGTTCAAGACTTCGGGATGGTTGTGCCCTGGGAATGGACGAGCTGCCAACGGCCGTCCCGCCGAACGAATACGCGGGTCCAGCGACGCTGCTCATCTATGGTGCCGTGTTGGTCCTTTCCTTTGGCGGTCGAGCGATAGGTCACGACAGCGGCATCGCCGTAGAAGCGGACTTTGATGTCATCCGCGACCAGCGAATCGAAATGCACGCGGCTGCTTTTCCGGTCCTCCAAATACTGCGCCTTGTTCTCGACGTCCCCCTTCGGGCGGTAATGGACGAAGTCCTGGCCCAGGACCTTGTCCAGGAAAGCGGTGTCCGCTTTAACGAGAGCCGCATTGAAGTCCTTGATGAGTTGCGTCAACTCGCGCTCGTCGCTGGCCGCATCGCCAAAGGTTTGGCCGCAAGCCGCGAGCGCGAGAACCGTGATCGTGAAGAAATGCTTCATTGTTCGACTCCTTTCAGCAGATGACTCAAAAGGTTACCTCATCCCAATAAGAAACGAATGTCGGGCAGGCGGTGGTCGTCACGATTGTCATTGCATCGTCAGGTCGTGCCCGCCTCCGGATGGACTCGTTGCGGCGAGCTGTGCGTTCACTCTTTGGATTTGCGCCGCCTGTTCTTTCAGCTGTGCCGATGTCTAGTCGCGCGACGAGAAGTTGCGCCGCGCATCGAACGAGGGGACACTACGCGCTTTCCGCAATGCTGACCGTCTCACAACTTTCAAAATCTTTCGCCGGCCGGGGCGCTCTTCGACGACGTGTCGCTCCAGGTCAATCGCAGCGATCGGATTAATTACAGATTTTTGGGGCCGAATTCTTGTTAGACGGCAACGGGCATGGCTACTCCGGACGAAATTCAAAGCAGTTTCGCGCGACAAGCCTTTATGAAGACGCTCGGAGCGTCGCTCGAGCTTGTCGAGCCGGGTCGTGTCCACATTGCGGTGCCGTTCTCTCCCGCGCTCACCCAGCAGCACGGCTATGTCCATGCGGGCGTCATCAGCAGTATCGCAGATAGCGCGTGCGGATACGCGGCAATGACCCTCGCGCCGAGCGGCGCCGAGGTCCTGACGGTCGAGTTCAAGATTAGCTTGCTCGCACCCGCCGACGGGCTGCGATTCCTGGCTACCGCGGCGGTGTTGCGAGCTGGCAAGAGACTCTCCTTTTGCAGCGGCGAGGTGCGCGCTATTCGTGAATCGAGCGAAGAGCTGATAGCTACCATGCTATCGACAATCATCACCAAAACCGCCTAACCAAACGATGGAGCCGACCGCGAGCCGCAGTTCTACCCCGCTTTTCATGAGTTCAACCCGTCAATCCGCAGCGACGCGCGCTCTCGCTCGCGTCAGCTCATCTTTTTCTCGTTAGGCGGTCTGAGGCGACTCGTGGTTTTTCGTTCACCTGAACTAACTCACGCAACAACCAAGGAACATATCGTGACCGATCCCAAGTACGCGGCATTCACGGCGCTGGACCCGTTCTTCGACATCGTCCAGCAGGGTTTGGCCGGCCTGGTCGACGGCGACCACTATTTCGACACCATCGCCGACGACGCGGAGTTTGAATTTCGATATCATTTCCCCGGATGGCCCGAGACAGTTCGTGGTCGAATAAGGAGAATAACGGCCAGAGCTTACTATCGACAGTCCGAAATGTTTTTTTCAAGACCGATCGTTCGTGCCTTTGCATTGACCACCGTTGTTGCTGCGGTGAATCACTATCAATAATAAGCTCTGACCCCGCGCTTCCTCGCAGATAAAGCCCCAGTCCGAATTCGGGCCGGTGCTTTATGTTTTGAAGAGAAGCTTGCCATCTTGCAGCGTTTTGATTCAAACTGCCTCTATTGACGCAGAAATGGATTGCAAGTTGCAGTCTAATTTTCGTTAGGTGTATGTGGCACGCCGTGACGTATTGACAAGATGGAGCGCACATCATTGAGCCACAGGCCGGTCGACATTGCGACTCTCTTACTCCGGATTGCCATTGCGCTAGCGTTGCTCTCGGC
>JBARAJ010000164.1:0-2010 GCA_049791915.1 Candidatus Udaeobacter sp. | reverse complement strand
TTGTCCGGCGCGAACAGGATCAATTTCGGATCGATCGATTCGACGGCACGCGCGATTGCATCGGCGAGTTTCGCATCGTGTACCGCCATGTTATAGAGCGCGCCGTGCGGCTTCACGTGGTTCGGTTGCACATCCAGTGCGGAGGCGATCGCTTGAAAAATTCCAAGTTGATATGCCACCGCGTCGAACACTTCATCGGCAGGCATCGTCAGCTCCTTGCGTCCGAAATTCTCGCGATCGAAAAAACTCGGATGCGCTCCGACAGCTACTCGCTGCTTCTTCGCCGCGGAAATGGCGGCGTGCATCGTATCGGAATCGCCGGCGTGAAAACCGGTCGCAATATTCGCCGAGCTGATCAGCTCGAACAGCTCGGCATCGTGTCCCGAGCCTTCGCCCAAGTCCGCGTTCAGATCGACAGACAATTTCATGATCTTTGGAGACTCAAGCCGATTCGGAAACGCCCCAAGTCACGCTCGCGTTCCATTAACAGCCGATGGGCATCTTGTAGCGAAACTTCGGAAAAACGAACGCCATCACCGGCATGAAGCTGCGCCGCAACGCCAAGATCGACCGTGATCACGTGAGCTATTTTTGGGTACCCGCCGATGGTTTGGCAATCTCCCAAAAGCAAAATCGGCTTCCCGCTTGGTGGAACCTGGATCGTGCCGGGGGCGACCGCTTCGGAAATAAGGTCGATTTCGTCCTCGCGTTTCAGTTCCGGACCATCAAGGCGGACACCCATGCGATCCGAATCTGGTGAAACGCTGAACTCGTGAATCGTGAATCGTTGAATCGTTACATCGTCGAATCGATTCCAATCCACGCCACGGATGAAACGTAAACTCGGGTAACGGCGTGCCGGGCTTGCCCAATCATGTGGTGCGGTCCACGAGGAAATTCCTGTAGCCGGGGGCGACTTGTCTGCCGTAGCTTTAGCGAAGGCGGATGACCCACGCGGGGCACCAAGCAACACGACGTCGCCATCACGCAAAGCGCGTCCCTCAAATCCACCAAAACTGGCACGCAAATCGGTCGAGCTACTACCAAGAACCACGGGCACATCGATTCCGCCCGAAATTGCGAGCCAGCATCGGCAGCCAATTTGAGCGCGACCAAATTTCAATTCGTCACCAGCTTGCAGATGCGCGACATGCCCGGCCGGCAATGCCAGTGATCCAATCTGCACGTCGAATTCGCCGCCGCACCAGGCGACGATTCGCTCATCCTCAAACCGCAGCTGCAAACCGCCGAGCGTGATTTCGAGCCCGGTCGCATCTTCATCATTTCCAACGAGCAGATTCGCTACGCGCAATGCAAACGGATCTAGCGCGCCGCTGGTCGAAACGCCAAACTGGCGAAAGCCCGTGCGGCCTACATCTTGCACCGACGTTAGAAATCCTGCCCGGGTTACAACCGCATTCATCGCATTGTCATCCTGAACGGAGTGAAGCATCTCTGTTTAATTCTGGTGCTGTCGAGAGAACAATCAGAGATGTTTCGCTTCGCTCAACATGACAGGATGCACGCTTCAACCCTTCAACGATTCCTTGGCAGCCGTAGCCTCGGCGAAGGCGACAAACTCCTCACGTGTAATTGCGCGAAAACGCACACGATCGCCGGGACACAGAAGGGTCGGCGGATCGTTAATCGGATCGAAAAGCTTCAGCGGAGTGCGGCCGATCAAGTTCCATCCGCCCGGAGAACGCAACGGATAAATTCCCGTTTGCGCACCGCCGATCCCAACCGAACCGGGAGGAATTTCTTTGCGCGGTACGCCGCGGCGCGGCGTCGCCAAATTCTTCGGCAACCCTGCGAGAAATGTAAAACCAGGAACGAAGCCAATGCAGGCCACGCGGTATTCGCGAGTACTGTGAAGATCGACGATTTCGCGCTCGGAAAGCTTTGTGTGTTCGGCTACGCGATCCAGATCGAGCCCAAATTCCGCATCATAACAGACGGGAATTTCGGTTAAACGCGGACTACGCGCTGCGGTCCGGCGGCGATGACGCC
>JBARAJ010000163.1:0-15219 GCA_049791915.1 Candidatus Udaeobacter sp. | reverse complement strand
CCTGGCGCGCAAATACCGGTTTAACGTGCCCGGGACGAAGGCGAACCTAAATTGGACACGGCGAATTCAGCGCTCGATTGCAAAGCTGCGTTCCAGTCGAAAAGAGCGAAAGCGAATGCAGTTAATTGGTGACCTGCTGGTGAACGCGGGGCGCGTTTAAATTCTGGGGTGCTTACGCGCTCCTTTCGATTGGTGCGCCGACCTTGTTGCCCCATTCAGTCCAGGAACCGTCGTAGTTACGGACGTTGTTCAGGCCTAACAAGTAAGTGAGCACAAACCAGGTGTGACTGGAGCGCTCACCGATTCGGCAATAGACGACTGTGTCTTTGTCGGGGCTGACGCCGCACTGATCGAAGTATATCTTTGCCAATTCCGAGGCTGGCTTGAACGTGGCATCATCGTTCGTGGCCGTCTTCCATGGCATACTCTTCGCGCCGGGAATATGGCCGCCTCGCAGCACGCCTTCCTGCGGATACTCGGGCATGTGCGTGATCTCGCCTCGGTATTCGCCAGGTGAACGCACGTCGATCAGCGGTTTACCACTTTTACTTTGCGCCAGCGCTTCATCGAAGAATGCGCGAATCTCCTTGTCGAAGCGTTTCTTCGGCACCGGATAACTTGTTTCCGCGTATTTTGGAATCTCACGCGCCATCGGGCGACCTTCGGCTTTCCATTTGTCGCGACCGCCGTTGAGAATTTTCACTTTCTCATGGCCAAACAACCGGAATGCCCAAAGCGCGTAACACGCCCACCAGTTCGCCTTGTCGCCGTAGAAAATGCAGGTGGTGTCCGGCGTAATGCCGTGACGATTGCAAAGCCGCGCAAATTTTTCCGGTGAAATATAATCGCGAATCACCGGGTCCTGAAGATCGGCGCGCCAATCGATGTGCACCGCACCGGGAATATGTCCGGTGTCATAAAGCAAAATGTCCTCATTCGATTCGATGACCCGGATCCCGTCGTCCTTCAGATGTTTCTCCAGCCAATCAGTCTCCACCAGCGCTTCCGGATGCGTGTATTCAGTTGGATGCGTAGCCATAGGGAACTTTCCGCTGGCCCCCGTACCGAGCAAGAGATTTCACTTCGTCAGCCGTGGTCACCCTATCTGGGGAGCGCACGCTTGCAGCGTGCTGGTCGCCGCATTCTGCGGCGACGAACTTTGGTTTAAATCCAGGCTCGTCCATACGACGCAAGACGGGCCCTGAAAAGTTCACGATCGCAGAATGCGCTCGTCAGCACGCGAGACGCGTGCGCTCCCCGGCGAAGGGTCATTTCAAGATTGAATCAGCCGGATAAGCCACGCCGTTTTTCATCACGGTGTCGATATCAGAAGCATTCGCGATGTCATCAATCGGATTTGAATTGAGAATCACAAGATCGGCAAAACAGCCGTTTTCGAGTTTGCCGACACGCGCGCCGGTCTCGCCGCCGAAAAGTTTCGCCGCGTTCGCCGTGGCGCATTGCAGTATCTGCAAGGGCGTGAGCCCGGCTTTTTTCATCAACTGAAATTCACGGAAGAGAGCGGGCCCGTGAATGGTCCCGATGTTCCCGGCATCAGTTCCCGCGGCGATAGTCACACCCGCGTCTTCGAGCTTCTTCAAATTCGGCAGCGCGACATCGTACGTCTTCTTAATCCGATCAAGCGTGGCTTTCGGATCAGCCAACGCGTCTTTCACTCTTTGTGGCAATTTGTCCTGCGGAATCTTTGTCACGTCGAGTGACGCGATCACTTCGGGGTTGCCCCACTTTTGTTCCTCTGGAGTCAGATTCAGTTGGTGCGAAAACGTTCGGCCGTACCGTTCAAACACCACCAGCGTCGGACACAAAATGACGTGGCGCTCCTTCAATAGTTTCACAAAGGCGTCATCGATTGGTTTATCAATCACGCTGTGGACAAGCACGTCCGCGCCTTCTTCCACGGCCGCGCGCGCAGTCTCGAGCTCGGTTGCGTGCACGGCGACACGAATCTTGTGCGCGTGACTCTCTTCGATTGTCGCGCGGACGATAGGACGGAAGGCATCGACGTGATGATCTTTGTCGACGATGTACCAGATCTTCACCAGATCCGGTTTTTGTTCCGCCAGTTTACGGACGAACTCGCGCGCCTGATCGGGCGTATCGATCTTCACGATTGGCGGATCGCCGAGATCGAGTTTCTCGCGCGAGACGCTTGAAATGAGCGGGCCTGCCACCGCTACGCGCGGCGCTTTTGCAGTTGCGTTGGCCTTCCTACGGACCTCGAAATTCCACATCGGTCCGCCGACATCAACGACGCTGGTGATGCCGCTGCGAATGTAGCGCGCGAATATGTCGTCGAGATGCGATTTAATCCACGCAACTTCGTCTTTGTACGGGCGAATGCTGTTAAAATCGGCACCGTCCGGCCGCGTGAACAAATCAGCCGATTGAAAGAAGTGCACATGCGTGTCGATGTAACCCGGCAGAATAAATTTACCGACGCAACCAACCTGCCTGCCAAGCGTGGCAGCGTCCTGTTTGCCCATGGCGACGCGTTCAATCTTGTCGCCGTCGATAACGACCGTGGCATTCGGCAGCACTTTGCCATCAGCCGGATTAATCACGGTCGCGCCGACGAGCGAAATTTTTTCGGCGCGGAGCGTTGCGACGAGTAGTGAGAACGCGAGTACGAGCGCAACTCTAATTTTCATCCGAGAGATTCCTCGACTTCGCTCGGAATAACAAAATTTATTCCTTCGATTCCGGCACCGCTTTCTCTGCAGCTTTGAAGCCGATCTTCGAGTGTGTGCCGTCGCAAAACGGTTTCTCGGTGGAAGCGCCGCAGCGACAAAGCGCCATTCGTTTTTCGGCAGGGAACTTGTTTCCATCCGCATCGATCAATTCCACTTCGCCTGTCACGATGTAAGGGCCGTTCTTGATTGCTTCGATTTTCACCATAATACGCTTAACCTAACGCTCTCCGCGCGCGCGGCCAGTCGGTCGAGCGAAATGCCTTCGAAACGCCGGGTAGTATGTCGTTAGGCAAAGCGTGTTCCGCTGAATTCTGGGGAGCGCACGCATTCTGCGGCAACGAACTTTTGTTCTGACTCGAAACTCCTATGAGCGAACAAATATCGGAAAAAGTTCGCGATCGCAGAATGCGATCGCCAACACGCCAGAGGCGTGCGCTCCCCACAACGCTGCTTGCGCCAGTCAGAGTTAAACGGAAGCTTGGCCGCTTATGAAAAGCTTTCTCGCAGCACTCCTTTTGCTCACCGCCTCTGTGCTCGGGCAAACGCCATCCCAAAAGCGTCCATTCACGTTCGAAGACATGATGAAACTGAAGCGCGTCGGCGCGCCGGTGCCATCGCCGGACGGCAAATGGGTCGTGTTCGATTGCGTAGACGTCGATCTGGAAGCGAACACGAGGATTTCGCACCTGTGGATCGTGCCCGCAAACGGCGGTGAATCGCGGCGCTTAAATCCAACGACAAATCACGAGGAACGACCGCGGTTTTCGCCGGACGGGAAACGCTTGATCTGGACCTCGAAAGCGACTGAGCCGACGCAAATCTGGATGTGCGATTTCGACTCAGGAAGCGGGGGGCTTGGCGGCAAGCCGCATCAGGTAACGGAGATCTCAACCGGCGCGGATGGCGGGATCTGGTCGCCCGACGGCAAGAACATCGTATTCGTGTCAGCGGTTTATCCGGATTGCAAAGACGACGCATGCAATAAGCAACGCGACGAAGAGCTGAAGAAGAGCAAAGTGAAAGCGAAAATTTTTTCGCGATTGTTCTACCGGCATTGGACTGCGTTCACCGAATTCAAGCGCAGCCATTTGTTTGTGCAGAGTGTAGAGGCGCCCGTGTCGGGCGCAGGAAATGGGACTGCGGCCGACACGGCCGCCACTACACCAAGAGATCTCACGCCGGGCGATCACGATGTACCGCCGTTCTCGTTAGGCGGGCAGGATATGTATGCGGTTTCGCCCGACGGCCAGGAAGTCGCTTACACGAGCAACATCGACGAAGTCGAAGCAACCAGCACGAACGACGAGATTTTTGTCGTGCCGATTAGCGGAGGCACACCGAAGAAAATTTCCACCAGCCCCGGTGCCGACACGACACCGCTCTATTCGCCGGACGGAAAATATCTCGCCTGGCGCTCGCAAGCGCGCGCCCGTTTCGAAGCCGATAAATGGCGGCTCCTAATACAGGATCGACAATCAGAAAAACCGCGCGATGCGACGGAGACATTTGATCGCTCGATTGGCAGCTTTGCATGGGCTCCAGATTCTAAATTCATCTGGTTCAGCGCTGAAGATCACGGTGAAGCCCCAATTTCCTATGTCGACGCTATGCAAGGAAAGGAGCTGCGAGAAGTGGTGCGTCTCTACGCGGATGACCTCGCGTTCGGACCCGGGAATCGGCTGTTTTTCACGCGAATGTCTGTTGGTGCGCCAAACGAGATCTACCACTTGGATATTTCCGAATCCAAAGGAGACGCCACGGCAGTCACGCACATCAACGACGCGCTGTTGTCGCAAATCGACATGCAACCGTTGGAATCGTTCACGTTCAAAGGTGCGAATGACGAAGAGGTGCAGGGTTTCATGGTCAAGCCGCCGGGATTTGATCCGAATAAAAAGTACCCTTTGAAATTTCTGATTCACGGCGGGCCGCAAGGGGCGTGGGGAAACGAGTGGACCTATCGCTGGAACGCAGAGTTGTTCACTGCGATTGGGAATTACGTGGTGGTGATGATCAATTTCCACGGCTCGACCGGTTACGGGCAGAAGTTTACGGATTCGATTAGCGGCGATTGGGGCGGCAAGCCGTATGTCGATCTGATGAAGGGACTCGATTACGTGGAGAAAACCTATCCGTTCATCGACAAAAACCGCGAAGCGGCACTGGGCGCGAGCTACGGCGGTTATATGGCTAACTGGATCCTCGGCCACACGAACCGGTTCAAATGCATCGTGTCGCATGATGGAATGTTTAATACGGAGTCCGCGTACGGCACGACCGAAGAACTTTGGTTTCCGGAATGGGAATTCAAAGGGACGCCGTGGAAGAACCGCGAGATGTACCGGAAATTCTCACCGCACTTGTTCGCCGACAAATTCAAAACGCCGACACTGGTGGTTCACGGCCAGAACGATTATCGACTCGACGTGAGCGAAGGATTTCAACTCTTCACGACTCTGCAGCGATTGGGGATTCCGTCCAAGATGCTGTATTTCCCTGACGAAGGTCACTGGGTACTCAAGCCGCAGAATTCGCGGCTTTGGTACAAAACCGTAAACGACTGGGTGGATCAATGGTGCAAGTGAATGGCGCGCCCGAAAACGCGCGCATGTAGAAGCGCTTGTGCCAAGCGCCTGGGCGTTTGACACAAACGCCCCTACAACACCGGCGGTGTTATCACGTATTTGCGGGTGCGAAGCACTGCTAGCCCCTTGACTTTTTGCGCGTCTTGCGCATTAAAACGCTTCGGGAATTTATGGAACGTTTCTTTTTCAAGCTTTTGTACGGTGTTCTCTCATTTGGGCTCGTTTTATTCGTCACAGGGTGCGGCGAAGATCCGCGCTATTCGGGCAACACCCAGTATGTGGGCGGCGGCGTTTATGGCGGCGAGCAGGGCGGTGGTGGTCCACCCCGCGACACCGTCTCGTATTGGGACGGCGACCACGCCAACGGAAGCCCGTCCATTAAGATTAGTCTCGGCGAACAGCGCGCGTATTTTTACAAGGGCGGCGAGCTGGTCGGTGTTTCGCAATTGTCGACGGGCCGGGAAGGCAAGAACACGTCGCCCGGCACGTATCGAATCATCGGAAAAGATGTGAATCACGCTTCGAGTCTCTACGGCGATTATGTGGACGACGCGGGGAACGTGGTGATGCCTAACATCGAGCTGGGCAAGGATCCGAAACCGCCCGGCAGTCATTATAAAGGCGCGTCCATGCCTTACTACATGAAAATCGCTCCCGGCTTCGGCCTGCACGCCGGTTATCTTCCCGGTTATCCCGCGTCGCACGGCTGCATCCGCATGCCTGAATTTATGGCGGAAGATTTCTTCAGATCCGTCTCAGTCGGGACTCCGGTCACGATTACGAACTAGGTTCAGATCCACTGTAGGGGACTACGTTGTCGTCTCCGGGGAAGCTGTCAGCTTCCCCTACAGGCTAGAGGCGACTTACATCCAGCATCGCCGCCTGTTGCGAAACGCCGTTGTGTCCGGGCTTGCAGAAAATTCTTGCTCACGTCATTCTGATGATCCCGCACAAGTAATATGATCGTTATCGCCCAGCCCAACGCCACCGAGGAACAGATCCAGCGGATCATCACTCGCGTTCGCGAATTTGGGCTTGAGGCGCAAATCAGCCGTGGCGCATCGCGCGTGATCATTGGCGTCATCGGACCTGAGGCACTACTTCGGGAAAAGGCCATCGCCGCGATGCCCGGTGTTGAGGCGATCGTGCCCGTGCTGAAACCGTATAAGCTTGCCGCGCGGGATTCACGCGGCGCTTCGTCCGTGGCGATTGGCGATGTGCGCCTGGGCGAACACGAGGACGTCGTCCTTATTTGCGGGCCGTGCTCAGTTGAGAGCAAAGAGCAGATTTTGTCCATCGCGACGATCGTGAAAGAATCGGGCGCAAGAATTTTGCGTGGCGGCGCATTCAAACCGCGCACGTCACCGTACAGTTTTCAGGGTTTACGCGAAGAAGGACTTCGTTTTCTCGCCGAAGCGCGCGCGAAGACTGGCCTGCCGGTGGTGACGGAAGTCATGGACCCGCGCGATCTTCCGATGATCGAAAAATATGCTGATTGCCTTCAGGTCGGCACACGCAACATGCACAACTTTTCGCTCTTGAAAGAGGTAGGCCGTAGCAGGCTTCCCGTGCTGCTGAAACGCGGATTCAGCGCCACAATTTATGATTTAATCATGAGCGCGGAATACATCCTGAACGAGGGCAACCCCAACGTGGTCCTGTGCGAGCGCGGCATCCGCACATTTGATAACGCTGCGCGTTACACGCTCGATTTGAGTGCTGTTCCCATTTTGAAATCCAAAACGCATTTGCCGGTGATCGCCGATCCGACGCACGCGCTCGGTCTCCGCGAGTTCGTGCCGCAGATGTCTCTCGCCGCTGTTGCTGCCGGAGCGGACGCCCTTATGATCGAAGTGCACGATTCACCGGAGCAGGCCAAGAGCGATGGTAACCAGGCGCTCACGCCGGAAATTTTCGCCGAGCTCGTCCCCCGCCTGCGCGCAGTCGCCGCAGCGATCGGCCGTGCGCTATAGCCGCTTCGCTGCGCGAAGCGTGGACTGACGATTTTCAACTCACACGTGGGCGCGTCTCACGGAGACGCGGCTACAACTTTGCCTGATTTGGCGTAAAGTTTGCGGTGGAAAAATCAGCGGAGTTTTTGGAGCGCGTCGCGGCAAGCGAACCGATCGCGCGCAAACTCGACGCGATGCAACGGGCTGAATGGCCCGTACGATTCTCCCATGTGATCCAGACGGGGCAGCCGTTTCTGGCTGCCGTGCTGGCAAATGCTCATCACGGCCGTCGAATCGATAAACGGCAGGCTGCCGATTCCACAATTTGGGTCCTCTGCCCCAGCGTTCATTCTCAGGAGGTCTTTTACGAAAGCTTACTCACCTGGCAGCCCGATGCGCTGTTCCTGCCAGAAGCAGAGTTGACCGGGATCGAAAATGTCTTGCCCGATCCGGAGATCACAGCGGAACGGCTGGCGTTGTTTTTGCAAATCGGGCGCGATACCGGCCCGAGGATCATCGTGGCGACACGCGCAGGTCTCGATCAAGCTGCACCGAAACGGGGAAGTCTTGAATCTGCCGTTGTTCAACTCCGGCGTGGAGCGACCACGAAGATGGAAGAGTTTCTCGAACGACTCGCGGCCAGCGGTTATGAGCGCGTCTCACAAGTCACCACTCGCGGACAGTTCGCTGTGCGCGGCGGGGTTGTCGATCTTTATTCGTGGCAGGCGCCGTTGCCATTCCGCCTGGAATTTTTCGGCGACCAAATCGAATCGCTGCGCGAGTTCGATATCGATACGCAGACTTCCGTGCGCGATTTGCGTTCGATCGATATTCTGCTGAATCAAGGAGCGGCGGTCTCCAGTCCGCCGGGGCGATCTGGAGATGGCCGTTCCTTGATAGAAAATCAAAGCGGCAACGTTCGCGACTACGTTCGCGAGCGTGATCTGATCATCGATATCGAACCTGACGGAATTTCAAACGCGCACGTCCAAATCAGCGAAGGGTGGATTGAGACTGGTCCGGAAGATTTTAGCGGTGCGTTTCAGGATTGCGAGATCGGAGAGTTTGGCGCCGGCGATCTAGTGCTCGCCGAAGCAAAACGCGGGCAGTTCGTCGAGCGCTTGAAAGAATGGCGCGCGAACACTGCCAGGATCGTAATTTATTTTCAGACTGAAGGCGAGATCGAGCGGTTCCGCGAAATTATGGAGGGGACGGTTGAGGGAGTCGATTTCGTCGAGGGTTCGCTCGCGCGCGGATTTTGTTTTCCAGCGGCTAATCTCGTCGTTCTCTCGGCCGCCGAATTGTTCGGACGATTCGCAGTCCACCCTCGAAGGCTTTTGCGGCTGCGTCGTGCCGAACGTCATCGCGCCCAAATCGATTTCAGCGAACTCGCTGAAGACGATCTGGTCGTCCATCTCGAGCACGGCATCGGAAGATTCCTGGGGCTGGAAAAGTTTCCTGTAGGGCAGGCGCCCCGCCTGCCTGACAATGGTCAGGCCTCGATGGCAAGCGGAGCGCTTGCCCTACAACAGCAGGCGCAACCGCAGGAGGTATTGGTCCTTGAGTTCGCCGATGAAGCGAAGCTATACGTGCCGCTCGAACAAGCCTATCTCGTTTCACGTTACGTCGGTTCAGGAAAAAAATCGCCGCAACTGAGCTCGCTCGGCGACGGCAAGTGGTCCCGTGCAAAAATCAAAGCCGCGGCATCCATTTTCGATTACGCGGGCAAAATGCTCGCGATCCAGGCGGAGCGACAAATGCAGCCCGGCTACGCGTTTACGCCAGACACAAAATGGCAGGCCGAATTTGAACGTTCATTCCCGTTCCGCGAAACGCCGGACCAAATGAAGGCGATCATCGACACGAAGATCGACATGGAACGGCCGCGGCCGATGGATCGCCTGATCTGTGGCGACGTGGGCTTTGGCAAAACGGAAGTCGCAGTGCGCGCCGCGTTCAAGACAGTGATGGAGGGGAAGCAAGTGGCTGTCCTCGCGCCGACCACCGTTCTCGCTCAGCAACATTTCGAAGTGTTCCGGCAGCGCATGCGCGAGTACCCGGTGCGGATCGAAATGCTCAGCCGTTTCCGTTCGCACTCCGAACAGAAGAAGGTGTTGCAATTGCTGCGCGAAGGCGGTGTCGATATCGTCATTGGTACGCACCGGCTCATTTCCAGCGATGTCGTCTTCAAGGACCTCGGCGTGGTCGTTATTGATGAGGAACAGCGGTTCGGCGTTTTGCACAAAGAAAAATTCAAAGAGCTCTTCAAGCTCGTCGATGTGCTGACACTTTCGGCCACGCCGATTCCGCGCACGCTCTATCTTTCACTGGTGGGCGTGAAAGACATGTCCACGATCGAGACTCCCCCACCCAATCGTTTGCCGGTCGAAACGGTCGTGTCGGCGTACGATGAACGGATCATTCGCGCCGCGATTGATCGCGAACTGGAACGGCAGGGCCAGGTGTTCTTTTTGCATAACCGCATCGCTTCGATCGAGCGGGTGTGCGAGCGGATCGCTCATCTTTGTCCACGGGCCAGAATCGAAATCGGCCACGGCCAGATGGACGCCGACGAACTGGAAGCTGTGATGGCGCGGTTTATCGCTGGGAAAATAGACGTGCTAGTTTGCACGACGATCATCGAAAGCGGTCTCGATATTCCGAATGCGAACACGATCATCATCGATCGCGCGGATCAATTTGGCCTCGCGGATTTGTATCAATTGCGTGGGCGCGTCGGTCGGGCCGAGCATAAGGCGTACGCCTATCTGCTTCTGCCGCGCGAAATGATGACAGTCGGCGCCGCGCGCAAGCGGATCAGCGCAATCAAGCAATACAGCTCGTTAGGCGCTGGTTTTCGCATCGCCATGCGCGATCTGGAGATTCGCGGCGCGGGCAGCATTCTCGGCACCGCGCAAAGCGGCCACATCATAACAGTTGGTTTCGATTTGTATTGCCAGTTGCTAAAGCAGGCAGTGGCGCAGCTGAAAGGACAAAAAACAGGACTTCGGCTGGATGTGGACGTGCGCCTTGATTTTGCGGTGACAAACGAAGCAGAGTTCATCGCGCCACCAAAATCTGATGCTGTAGGGGAAACTGACAGCTTCCCCTGCAAAATTCCCGCGTTCATTCCGGTCGCCTACGTGAGCGACCCTGCCATGCGCATACGATCGTACCGTGAGATCGCGGAGATTGGGTCGCGGGAGCAGCTCGAGCGATTGCGCCGCGATTGGCGCGATCGTTTCGGAGCGTTTCCGCCTGCCGTTGACAATTTGTTCGTGCTGGTCGAGATCAAACTTGCCGCGGCAGAATCAGGGGTGAGCCGTGTGGAAGTGCGTGAGCGCAAGGTGATGTTGACGCGGCACGGGGATTTTATACTTGTCGCGGGCAAATTCCCCCGTTTAGTTGGATCGAAAATCGATCAACACCTCCCGGAAGTTGTCGAACTGATCAAGAAATTATGAGTAATTTCATGCGCCCGTTTGTGGCCGTTTTGCTGGCAGTCGGTGCACTTGTTCAAGTGCCGATCTGCAACATTGCGTCTGCTGAGGGAGAACCCACAGTTGTGGACGGCATTGCTGCGGTCGTAAACGGTGAAGTGATCACGTATTCTCAGGTGCGTGCTTTATCCGCGCCGCAGGAACGCATGCTCCGCCAGCAGTACACCGGGGATGAATTAGCAAAAAAATTGACGGAACTGCGTCAACTCTCAGTAAAAGATCTGATCGATCGGCGGCTCGTGATTCAGTCGTTCAAAAAAGAAAGCTTCGAAATCCCTGATCACATCGTGGATCAGCGAATAAATCAGATCATTCACGAAGCGTTTGGCGGCGATCGTAACACGTTTGTCAAAACGCTCGAAGCGCAGAACTACACGCTGGGCGAGTTCAAACAAAAGGAGATGGAAAAAATCATTGTGGGAGCGATGCGCAGTAAGAACGTAAAGACGAACTCCATTGTTTCGCCTACGAAGATCGACGAGTACTACAGGAAACATCGCGATGAATTTACGTCCAAGGAGCAAATTAAATTGCGAATGATCATGATTTCCGGTCATAAAGATACCGCGAGCGCACCCGCGCAGAAAGAACTCGCCGAAGAAGTGCTCGGCAAGCTCGCCAGTGGCGCAGAGTTCGAGCAGATGGCGCAGATGTATTCCGAGGACAGCACGAAAGACAACGGCGGCGACTGGGGGTGGATCGAGCGCAAAACTCTGGCGGAATCGTTGGAAAAGTTCGCCTTCAACATGCCGGTCGGCAGAGTCAGCAACATCGTCGATTACGCCGGCAATTATTACATCTTGAAGGTTGAAGATAAACACGGCGGCAGCACGAAGTCGCTCACGGAAGTGCGCGCCGATATCGAGAAGAAACTGGTCCAGGAAGAAGCCCAGCAAATTCAGGATCGCTGGATCGCCAGCCTTCGGCAGAAAGCCTACATCAAGACGTACTAACGCATTCCGCTCTTCCTCTTCCGCTTAGTCTTCACTCTTTTTTGGTCCAATCCTGTTCGTGCCGAGTGAATAAATTCGATTACGATCACGAGCATGAGCAGGAGCACAACGAACCCGCGCATTGGCATCACACTTGGCGATTGCGCCGGGATCGGTCCGGAGATTATCGAGCTCGCTCTAAAATCGGGACGCGTTCCCGATTCGACTGAATACGTCGTCCTCGGCCGCCAGCCAAATTGTAAGCCCGGCGAACCGACATCGGAAACTGCGCGCGCGGCCGCGGCTGCGCTCGAGGAAGCGGTGACACTCGCCCGCCGCGGCGAGCTCGAAGCCATCGTGACCGGGCCGATTCACAAGGCCCGAATGTACGAAATCGGATTTAGGTTCCCGGGGCAAACGGAATTTTTCGCGGAGCGCTCCGGCGTAAAAAATTTCGCGATGTGTTTGACAGGCGGAACACTTACCGTTGCGCTGGTCACGGCGCACATTCCCTTGCACAAAGTCCCGCGCGCGCTCAAGCAGTCAGAGATAGTGCGCGTCGGCCTGCTGCTCGCTGAGTTTCTGCGCTCGCGAGGCAAAAATGCGCCCCGCGTTGCCGTTGCCGGATTAAATCCTCACGCCGGCGAATCCGGCAAACTCGGCGTCGAAGAAATTGAAATCATCGCGCCGGCAGTTCAAGAACTGCAATCGAGAATCGAGGATCGTGAATCGAAAATCGTTGGTCCGGTTTCTCCCGACACCGTTTTCCACCGAGCTATTGAAGGCGAATTCGACGCGGTACTTTGCATGTACCACGATCAGGGATTGATCCCATTGAAGCTGCACGCATTCCACAGCGGCGTGAACGTAACGCTCGGACTGCTGTTTCCTCGCACCAGTCCCGACCACGGCACCGCATTTGAAATTGCCGGTAAGGGCCTCGCGCGTCCCGACAGCATGATCGCCGCGATTAATCTGGCGGTAGAATTGGCAGCGAAGTCATCCTGACCGAAGTCGAAGGATCCCGCGAAACTACAGAAAGCTTTCGCCACGGGGTTCCTCGACTTCGCTCGGAATGACTGAGAAGTTGTCTTTCACGCATGAGCGCGAGTAGGATCACGAAGTACGCGTCCGTTTTCAACATCGGGCTCCAGAATACGTTCGTGTACCGCTGGAATTATTTTCTGCGCGCGCTGTTCGGGCTGATACCGCTGGCCGGCACCGTGTTTCTCTGGGCGGCAGTGTTCAAGGAGCGTGGTGGCAGTCTGCATGGTTACGACTACGGCTCAATGATTTACTACTATTTGCTGACCCTTTTGGTCAGCAATCTGGTCGTGCCGACCGAGGACGAATGGCAAATAGCCGCCGACATTCGGGAAGGCCAGATCAATGCGCTGCTCACAAAGCCGATGAGTTATCTCGCGTACCGGACCAGCATTTTTTTGAGTGGCCGTCTCGTTTACAGCTTCGTCACTCTGCCGCCAATCGCGGTGATCTTCATTTATTTCCGCGAGTACGTCGTGCTGCCAAACGATCCGCTGGTGTACGTGTTAGCGGCGATCTCGACCGTGATGGCCGCGTTCATTCAATTCTTCATCACCTACAGTCTGGCGATGTTTGCGTTCTGGATTTTGGAAATCTCCACCATCGTATTCATCGTTTACTCGTTCGAATATTTCCTCGGCGGTCAGATGTTTCCGATCGATATCATGCCGGCCGCCGTCCAGGCGGTAATGAAATGGCTGCCGTTTTATTATGAGCTGTTTTGCCCGGTGGCGATCTTTCTCGGCCGGCTAAAAGGGGCCGATCTCGTGCAAGCGCTCGCAATCCAAAGTGGCTGGCTGTTCTTGGCGTGGATGTGGGCGCGTTTCATGTGGCAACGCGGCCTCGGCCATTACCAGGCCGTTGGCGGCTAGCGCTCGCGTCTCGCGTGCTGGCGAGCTCGTCTATGCGCTCGCGGACTTTTCCTTTCACGTCCATTTGCTCCCAGCGGACGACGTTCAATGAAAGACCGTTTCGGCGCGTCGCCGAAACCAGCACGCGAGACGCGTGCGCTACCCGAAAATTTCGCTACTCTCAACGCCGTGGCCCGACTTCACGAATATCAAGGTAAAGCCATTCTCGCGGCGAATGGATTCAATATCCCGCTCGGCCGGGCCGCATCGACTGCCGACGAAGCTGTCGCCGCTGCGAAGGAGCTGGGCAACGAAGTTGTCGTTAAGATCCAAGCTTGGACGACAGGACGCGCAGGGATCGGCGGAGTCGCCTTCGCCAAAAAGCCCGAAGATGTGCGTGCGCACACCAAGCGAATGTTGGCGATGAAAGTGGGGCAGTTTCCGGTGGAAACTGTGCTGGTGGAAGAAAAGGTCGATATCGACCGCGAGTTTTTTCTTTCGTTCGCGATCGATGACTCCGTCCGCACCCCGATGATCATTTTTGCCGCTGGCGGCGGCACAGGGATCGAAGAGCGCGCCGCTGCAACGCGAAGAATTCCATGCGATGTGAATCGCGGACCTTTGGATTCAGCAGTCGCTGAAGCCGTGGCGTCGTGCGAACTCTCGGCGAAAAATGCGAAGCAGCTAAATGAGTCGATCCGAAAATTGTTCAACGCGGCGCGCAGCGTCGAAGCGCGTTCGCTGGAAATCAATCCGCTGGTGCTGACCAAAAGCGGCCAGTTCATCGCGGCCGATTGCCGCATCACGATTGATGATTACGCCGTTGGGCGGCATCCCGAGCTCAAGATCGAGATTGCACGTGAGTTCGACCATCCGCCGACGCCTCTCGAGCAGGTCGCTTACGCAGTCGAACAAAACGATCACCGCGGCACATTCTATTTCGCACAGTTGGCAACGGCGGCACCGAAAGGATCCACGGGACTCGTCGGATTTCACGGCGCAGGCGGCGGCGGCTCAATGATGTCGATGGATGCGATCGTGAATGCCGGGTTTACGATCGCAAACTTCACGGATACGAGCGGCAACCCATCTGCATCAAAAGTGTATCGCGCGGCGCGAATCATTCTGGCCCAACCCGATCTGGTGGGTTATTTCGGCTCCGGCTCCGGGGTTGCGAGCCAGGAACAATACTGGTCCGCGTACGGTTTGGCGAAAGCGTTTTGGGAACTCGATCTCGAGATTCCCGCAGTGGTTCGTCTCGGCGGCAATACCGAAGACCGTGCCGTGGAGATCTTGCATCGCATGTCGAAGCTCTTGCGTGCGCCGGTCGAAGGCTATCGCAAAACCGACACACCCGCGTTCATCGCCGCGCGTTTTTCAGAACTGGTCGCCGGCGCCGGCGGGAAAAAATGGAAACCTCGCGCGCCGCGAGTCCCAAAATTTGTCAACGATCGATCCGCCACAAAGCTCGCGGTAAAAAATGGCCGTGTCTGGATCGACACTGCGCGTTGGCCGGAGATCCGCGCCGCAGTTGAAATGCATTCAGGCGGATTAATCATCGATCACGCCGGCGCACCCGCAGCGGCGTTGCCCAATGAAGAGTTCGCTACCAAAGATTCCGAGCTGCTCGCCTGTGACGTTGAA
>JBARAJ010000162.1:0-13746 GCA_049791915.1 Candidatus Udaeobacter sp. | reverse complement strand
AATGCGTGCAAGCCTGCAAGCGGCAGAGATGAGAGATTGCGGTTGCCGAATAAAATCGAAGGCTTTACATCTTAGGCCTGCTTTCTGGTCACCATGAAATTTAGCGTTACCAAGGAAAAACTGCTCGAAGCCCTCCAACAGGTGCAAAACGTAGTGAGCACTCGCACCACGTTGCCCATTCTTTCCAACGTTTTGCTACAGGCCAACGAGACCGAATTGTATCTGACAACCACCGACCTGGACGTTGGCGTGCGCGGCGCTTGCGAAGCGCATGTGGACAAAGCAGGAGCGACTACGCTACCCGCGCGGCGCGTTTTCAACATCATCCGCGAACTGCCGTCGAGCGAGATTCAGATCGATGTCGATGGAAAAAATGCCGCGTCCATCCGTAGCGGCCAAAGCTTCTTTAAGATTCTCGGTCTACCAGAGGACGAATTTCCGCCGCTCCCTAAATTCGAGGGCGCGAAAGTTGTCACGATGCGGCAGAAAGATTTGCGCGACGGTTTGCGCAAAACTTCCTACGCCATTTCGACCGATGAAACGCGTTACGTGCTCAACGGCGTCCTGTTCAGTTTTAAGGACAACAAGCTAACGCTGGTAGCAACCGATGGGCGGCGCCTCGCTATGGCGGAAATTGAACTAGAATTCCCGCGCAGCCACGAGTCGGACCTGATTATTCCGACCAAAGCGGTCACGGAATTGCAGCGTCTGCTTATCGATGATGGCGACGTGAAGGTGAGCATGAGCAATGGCCAGATTGCATTCGATCTCAACAAGACGCTGCTCGTCTCCAAATTGATCGAAGGCAATTATCCGAACTATCGCCAGGTCATTCCAGGCGAGGCGAAAGAACGCGTAAAACTCGAACGCGAAATGTTTTTAAATTCGCTGCGGCGCGTTTCGCTTCTGGCCAGTGACAAGTCGCACTCGGTGAAACTGAATTTCAGCAAGAACAATCTCGATATAACCGCGAATACACCGGAAGTAGGTGAAGCGAAAGAGTCATTGGCCGTGCCCTATAAGGGGCGTGAGTTTTCCATCGCGTTTAATCCGGAGTTTCTCATGGCGCCGCTGCGGGCGCTCACTGAGGACGAAGTGTTTCTCGATCTAATCGACGAGATGAGCCCGGGCGTTGTGAAAATTCAAACGCCTTTCCTTTACGTCATAATGCCGATGCGCATCAGCTCCTGAAGCAAATTATTCGAGGTGCTGTAGCCATCGGCCTATGGCCGGTTAGTGGGAAATGCTTTCTGACTCGCAGAGACGGCCCACATTGCCGTGGCTACAGTTAAATCGCTCGAGACTCGGTTATAGTACGCTGCGGCATCGCCGATTGCACCATCATTAGTTCGGTGACGTTCTCCGGCGTGAGCAAACCGACCAGCCGTTTCATGCGATCGAGTACTGGCACGGCCGGGCAATCGCACTCCTGCATAATGCGAAAGGCGTCCTCGAATCGTGTGCCGGTTGTGACCGTTGGAATGTCGCGCCGCATCACGTTGCCCACACGAAGCGTGGGATCGTTTTTGCGCAAAGCCGAGATGAGATCGTGACGGGTTAATAAACCGGCTACGTTCCCGGTTTCGTCCATGACCGGAAAATCGTGCTGCGAAGTCGCAAGCAACGCGTCCACCGCTTCTTCGAGCGTCGCGTCTGCTGCCAGGGTGCGGAACTCGCGCACCATTGCGCTGGAAACTGGAAATCGGCGCGAGACATCTTTCATTTGCGCGAGCGCTGCCTCTTGTGAGGCGCCGATGTAAACGAATAGCGCGATGAAAATTAGAAAGGGATTAAAAAGTAGACCGAAAAAACCGAACACGAAAGCGAACCCTTGGCCAACGGTCGCGGCGATCTGAGTGGCGCGCGCATAGCTCAAATGCGTCGCAAGTAGCGCGCGTAAAACCCGGCCGCCGTCCATTGGAAATGCCGGTAGCAAGTTAAAAAGAAGCAAGACAACGTTCATCGTGAATAGCAGATCGGGAATGCTGGTTTTCGTGGTTGGCGGATAATCCCACGAACCACCGCCGATGAACGCACCGAGCGCGATCAGCGCGGTCACAGCTGGACCTGCCGCCGCGATGACCAGTTCCTGCACCGGTTCATCCGGGATACGTTCCAATCGCGCCACACCACCAATCGGCAACAGTGTGATGTCAGGCGTGTTGATTCCGAAAGCTTTCCCCGCCAAAGCGTGCCCGAATTCGTGCAGCACCACGCATGCGAACAACAACAGAATGAACGAGACCCCGCCGACTGCTGCGGACGAGCCGCCCTGGGTATAATAGGCAAATGCGATCCACGCGATTAGCAGCAGAAACGTGATGTGAAGCCGCAATTGGATCCCGGCAACTCGAAGGATTGGAATCGACCAGCCCATGCGAATTAGTGTCCTCTCTGATTAAATCGCGCGCCAGCGCTGTTTTACATTTCGATTAACTCCATGCAGCTTTTTGACGTTGCAATCATCGGCGGCGGGCCAGCCGGATCGAGCTGCGCCGTGTTTTGCGCAATGGCCGGTTTGCAATCCCTGGTAATCGATCGGGAAAAATTTCCGCGCGAGAAAGTGTGCGGCGACTGTTTGAATCCTTCGTGCTGGCCCGTCCTGGAGCGGCTCGCGCTCGCGGAGCGAGTGCGGGATTTGCCGCATTCGAAACTATGTTCTGTCGAGTTCATCTCGATCAATGGGCGCGGCGTGACGGTCGATCTTCCATCGGGCGTCGACTGCGAGATCTCGGTGAAACGCAGCCTCTTTGACGACCTGCTGTTAAGGCGGGCTTGCGAGCTCGGCGCGAACGTCCACGAGCAAACCACTGTGACCGGGTTAAGCAGAAACAACCACTGGCAAATTGAAACTGCTTCCGGCGATTTTTTTCAGGCTCGGATATTAATCGGTGCGGATGGTCGGAACTCCACTGTGGCGCATTTGTGCAATTTGTTGCCGCGTCCTGCGCGCGAACGTGTGGCGTTACAGGCGCATATTCCGCTGCCGCGAGGCTTTGGGAACCGCATCGTTCTGCAATTTCTGCACGAAGGTTATTCGGGCCAGGCTCCAGTAAATGAGACTCAGTTGAATCTCTGCCTCGTCGGCACACCGCCGACAATTTCGAAATTACGTCGGTGGGCGGACCGCCAATTTCGACTGCCCGCCGATCAAGGCTGGCGCACGATCACGCCGCTAACCCGCTCGCCAATTCCATCGGCTCACGAAAATCTGTTTTTCATCGGCGACGCTGCGCGCGTGGTCGAACCGTTCACAGGGGAAGGAATTTATTACGCACTGCGCTCGGGCGAGCTGGCCGCAAACGCGATCGCGAAAATTCTTCGCGGCGATGATCGGCAGTTAACGCTGCGTAATTTCACTCGCGCACACTCCGGCATGTATCGCGGCCGTTTGTGGATCAATCGCCTCGCGCGCGCGGCAGTCTTGCGACCGCAACTCGGCTCACTGTTCGTTCACGCCGCACGAATTCGTCCCGAAATCATCAAGTTTCTGACTGGGAAGATCGTTGAAAAACTGTAGGGGAAACTGATGGTTTCCCGTGTGGCAGCCTCCGGGGAAGCTGTCAGCTTCCCCGACAGAGGCGGTGTATGCTGTCACCCGAAAGATGCTTGCCTCGCCGCTTTCACTGTGTTCGCCATCAACATCGCAATCGTCATTGGCCCAACGCCTCCCGGGACGGGTGTAATCGCGCTCGCCTTCTTTGACACCTCTTCAAATGCAACGTCGCCGACTAGCCGGTAGCCACGCTCCTTGGCGGCGTCTTCGATACGATTAATTCCGACGTCAATAACGACAGTGCCTTCGCGAATATGATCAGCTTTTAGAAATTCTGCTCGTCCGATCGCAGCAACAACAATGTCAGCCGAACGCGTAATCTGCTCGAGATTGCGGCTGCGCGAATGCACCACAGTCACGGTCGCGTTGCCGTTTTTGTTTTTTTGCATCAGCAGTAGTGCCAAGGGTTTGCCAACGATCATGCTGCGGCCGAGGACCACAACGTGGGCGCCATTGACCGCGACGTCGCTTTCTAGAAGCAAACGTTGCACGCCGAGTGGGGTGCACGGCACAAAACCGCTCACGTCCTCGAGCACGAGCTTTGCGACATTTTCCGGGTGAAATCCGTCCACGTCCTTTCGCGGGTCCAGTGCGCGCACGATTGCCGCTTCGTCGATATGCTCAGGCGGCGGCGACTGAACAAGAATGCCGTGAATGGTCGAATCGCGGTTGAATTCTTCGACGCACGCAAGCAGTTCAGTCTGCGTCGTTGAAGCGGGCAGCTCCAGTTTCACGGAGTGCAAGCCAAGCTCGCGGCACATTTTGTCTTTCGAACGCACATAAGCACTCGAAGCCGGATTGTCTCCGACGAGAACTACGGCAAGACCTGGCGTTACGCCCTTTGCTTTCAGTTCTGCAATATCACGGCGAAGATCAGCGTAAACTTTTTCCGCGACAGCGCGGCCATCGATAAGTTTTGGCATAGGAAGCGACAATCCTGCCAGCGAGCACGCGCCACGCAAGCGCGCTTTGCTGTAGCCACGTCCCTGTGGGACGCGCAACGCAAACATGGCAAACGCCTCAACGGCAAGCCTACCATAGGCAAGCGGCTGCAGGATCCGGTTAGCGCATTTCAACCAGCGACATCATCACGTCCTGTATGCGGCGGCGTTCGGTCTCGAATTCCTCGGGCGTGCCAGTCGGATTAGCGTGGTCCGGCTGACTGATCAACACGCGCACTTTGGAAAATGGTTGCGGTATGATGAAGCGATCCCAGCTTCCCAAGCGCCAGTAGCGCGAATATTCCAGATTCATCGGCAATACCGACGCGCCTGATTTCTGCGCGAGAAAAACGATTCCGGGACCAAGTTCGTAAGCCGGGCCACGTGGACCGTCGGGTGTGATGACCACGTCGCGTCCTGACCCAAGCTCCTCCGTAAGCTGGAGGATTGCGCTCGCGCCCAGGCGTGAACTGGAACCGCGAACCACATCATAGCCAAAACGGTGAATGGCATCCGCCAGCAAATCGCCATCGCGGCTAGCGCTGATTAGCGCCGAGCCAGGACGATTTGGAAAAAAGCGCCGCAAAACCAAGGGGAAAATTAGCAACCGATTGTGCCAGAGCGCGCCGATGTAATTTTCCGTCACCGGTTTCCCGAGGATGCCCGCCCGATCGTCAACCTCATAACGGAGCGTACGCTCCCAGACCCGTAACAAACAAACTCCGAACGCGATTAGCCACCGCGCAAGCCTGCCTTCGATCTTCAACTTTTCTTGCGCGACGTTTTCGCCGACCCCTTTTTTTCACCCCAACGATATGCACCTTGGCTGGGCAACCCGATTTGGTCGAGGATGCGCCAAACCACTGTGTCGACGACGGCAGCGAGGGAACTGGGGCGACTGTAGAAGGAGGGAATGGCGGGGAGAACAATCGCGCCAGCCTCAAGCAAAGTCACGACGTTGCGGGCGTGAATCAAATTCCACGGTGTTTCCCGGGGGACGAGGATCAATTTTCGTCGTTCCTTCAAAAAGACATCGGCCGCACGCAAGAGGACGCTGTCGCTGGAACCGCAAGCGATTCGCCCTAGCGTGGCCATCGAACAAGGGACGATCAGCATTGCGTCGAAACGCGCCGAGCCGCTCACAAATGGCACGTTCATGTCGCTCTCAGAATGGTGCGAAACTCCCGCGGGAATTTTGAAATCATCCAGCTCCTGCTTCGCAACCTCTCGCGCGTACGCGCTCATTACGAGATGCACCTCGTGCGCCGTGCAATCGATCTGCTCAAGCAAGCGTTGCAGATAAATCGCTCCGCTTGCACCTGTCGCTGCGAGTACCAGTTTCACAAGACTGACAAATACTGCGGCAGCATGTCCCGCCAATAATTCCAATCGTGGCCGCGCCATTTTCCGTCGTCGAGCCAGTGATTAATTCCCTTGGAATTTAAGATTCCCGAGAGCCGATAGGATTCATCACGTGTGTTGTCCCATTCGCCGGTACCGAGGATGATGCCCATGTGATTGTATTTCCACGGGTCGGGCATATTTGGCAGATATTCATACGGGCTGTTGAAGTAAATGTTCTCGTCGTGATAACCGTCGAAGAACGAGCTGATATCGAAAGACCCGCTCAAACTGATGAGAAGACTGACGGCGTCGGGATGACGAAAGGCAATGTTGGCCGCGTGATAAGCACCGAGACTGGCTCCGCAAACTGCGACGCGATGGCAACCGCACTCCCGCCGCGCAAGATCGAACACGTCATGGACGATCAGATTTTCATAGGCGTTATGGGTGCGCATGCGATCGGCTGGGTGGATTGATTTGTTGTAAAAGCTTTCAAGATCGATGGCGTCCGGGCAGTACACCGTAACTCTCCCCGCATCGACGAACTCGCTCACTGAGCCAACGAGTCCGAAATCCCTGTTTTGATAGTAACTGCCGAACGAAGTCGGAAAGATGATCAGGGGAAGTCCGCCGCCGTTTCCGAATGCGAGTATCTCAAATTCACGACTCAGCCACGGCGAGTACCATCTGATGTAACGTTCATTCATTCGAAGTAGCGCGACCATCTTGGTTGCGCCGCCAGAAAATGGCAAGTCCGGCGCGCGTATTCGTTCCGCAGCGAACCGAGACGCTTGCGCTGCGTTCCTTCTTCAACGAAGCGTTTCGGTTCGATGCGCAAACATACGCTAACGGGAAACATCAAATTGCATCGCGCGTTTCGGTCCAGCATTCTCGGGAACCGGCGCGATATTTTGGTGTATCTGCCGCCGGGGTACCGCCGATTTTCGAGAAAACGTTATCCCGTGTTGTATTTGCACGACGGACAGAACGTCTTCGACGCAGCAACTTCGTTTGCCGGCGTGGAATGGGGCGTCGACGAGACGGCCGAACGCCTCATCCGCACTAGAATTATCGAGCCGGTCATTGTCGTCGCAGTCGCAAACGTGGGCGAAGACCGGGTCCATGAGTATACGCCCACGCCGGGAGTGATCGAAGCAAAGGGAAGAAAGAAAAAACGGAGCCGGGGTCTGGCGCGTCTCTACGGATATTTTCTCATGGAAGAACTCAAACCTTACATCGACCGAAAATATCGAACCAAGCCCGACCCCGAATTCACCGGCCTCGGCGGATCCTCCCTGGGCGGACTTGTGACGCTCGCGATTGGGATTTTATATCCGGATGCCTTCCGCCGGCTCATGGTGATGTCGCCGTCCGTCTGGTGGGATGATTTCGCTATCTACCGCCTGGTCGATTCTATTGAACCAAAGCCACCGCTAAAAATCTGGGTCGATACCGGCACAGCCGAGCCGGGCTGGGAACAAACTCGCGAACTATGCAAACGACTGGTCGAGAAAGGCTGGAAACCGGGCAAAGACATTTTATACATGGAAGCCGACCACGGCGATCACAGCGAAGGAGCCTGGGCAGCGAGGGTCGAACCGGCGCTACGCTTTTTATTTCCGCGGTCAAAATAAACTGTAGCTGCTTCCCTCTGGGAAGCGTGTGACGTATAGGTCGCGCCGCCCACAGGGCGACGGCTACAATTTCGCTACCGGCGACGGATTCGGCGGCAACGTTTCGGGTGGAGGTACAGGGAGTGGCGGAGTTGGTCTGGGCGGAGACGGATTCTCTGGCATGGACTTCTCCTTAAAGAATCGCTCTTACTGCAGCGGTTTGCCGTAAACCTGATAAACGCGAACAAACCCGCCTACAAAATCCCAGTCCTTTTGATACGCGAAAGCGCGATCGTGTGCAGACCAGGTAAGCTCACGCGGCGACTCTGGATGATTGGGATCGTACACGAGATAGTGATCCCCAGGATTCGGCGATGAAGATTTCAGCTTATAAATCAAAACCGAGTGATTGATGCTGAACCGGGGATAAGTTGTAAGAAATGCGACGAATAACTCGCCGCGCGCTAAAGCTGCATTCAGGTAAGCGTGAGTCCGTTCCTGGTAGTCCGTACCGTCTTGAAACAGCATCCGGGCATTGCCGATTCGAAAGTAACTCGGCCAACCATGGCCGATGTTTAATTGCACGAGTTCGCGATGCGCCTTGCTCATTTCCTTCAGGTCCTTGTATCCCGGAAAGACAATTCGTTGGTTTTCCGGCAACGGCTCCGTCCAAGCCGCCTGGCGTGTCACGGCGCGAACGCGAGTTGCAAGCGACGCATCATCCAGGGGAGTACTTCGCGGCTCAAAGCGTGCAAACTTTTTGAATTGCAAGGCGGTGCGGGACATCACGAAGCAGTGACGATTGTATGCGTCCCTCTTCGTCGCTGACGGCTTTCGCAAAGAAGCGTGTCCCTCGTGATATTCGAACACCGTTTGATTAGCGAAAGCGAACGTGTCCCGATCAAAACGGAACTCCGACGCGGCGCCGTCGGCGCGCGCGAACGCAATAGCGGTAAAAGCGCCGAGGCACCAAGCCCCCACCGATTTGCCCCAGGTCCCGAACATCACATCAAACGCGAGCCGGAACCGTGACGGTTTTTCCTTCCGAAAACACACCCAGACGGCGAAATTTCTGATATCGGTTCTCCAACAATTCCGCGACCGGAATCTGAGAAATTCGCTCCAAGCTCCGGCGCAGCGCTCCTCCAAGATTCGCAGCGGCAGAATCATAATCGCGGTGTGCGCCGCCCGCCGGCTCGGCAATGATTTCGTCAACCACCTCGAGCCTTAAAAGATTCTGCGCCGTCAATTTGAGCGCCTCAGCGGCTTCAGCAGCATGTCGCCGGTCTCTCCACAAAATGGCGGAGCAGGCTTCCGGACTAATCACTGAGTAGTAGGCGTTCTCGAAAATCATAACGTGATCTGCGACCCCGATGCCGAGCGCGCCTCCCGAGCCACCCTCACCGATCACCGCGGCAATGACGGGGACCCGCAGCTTCATCATCTCACGAAGGTTCACGGCGATTGCCTCAGAAATGTGGCGCTCCTCCGATCCGACCCCTGGAAAAGCGCCTGGCGTATCGATGAGGGAGATCACCGGCATCCCGAATTTTTCGCCGAGACGCATCAAGCGCAGGGCCTTGCGGTAGCCCTCCGGATGCGCGCATCCGAAGTTGCGCATCACGTTCTCCTTGGTATTGCGCCCCTTTTGGTGAGTGATAACGACGCAACGTTGCCTGCCGAGCATCGCCATTCCGCATGGCATTGCGCGATCGTCGGCAAAGCGGCGGTCGCCATGCAATTCAATCCAGTTTGTAAAACAGCGTTGAATGTAATCGAGCGCAAACGGCCTTTGAGTGTGCCGGGCGATTTGGACCCGCTGCCAGGCCGTCAAATTTTCGTAAACGTGACGGCGCGTTTCCCGAAGCTTTACCTCAAGTTCTTTCACCGCCGAGCCGAGATCGACGTCGTGCTTTGTGGAATGACTCTTTAAATCCTGCAGCCGCCGTTCCAACTCAAAGATCGGCTTTTCAAAATCGAGCGGTTGCCATTCCATGAGTGTTACAGCGTTAAAGCGTTAAAGCGGGATCCGTTCTTTGTCATTCTGAGCGAAGCGAACATCTCTGATTATTCGTGGTTGACCTGCTGCAAGCCGATATCAGAGATGTTCGCTCCGCTCAACATGACAAACCAGGAAAACGCTTGAACGCATCACGCTTCAACGCTTCTACGATATTAGTCAATAATCGTCACCGAGGTGCTTTTGTTTACAAGTGTGCTCAGCTCCTCGAGATCAACCGCGGCAAGACCAAGACCGGTCGGCGGGGGCGGTTGGTCGAGATTTGGGTGCGTTGCGTCCGGCACTGCGTACAACGTATAAGCTGGCGCGCCGGCCAGCCTGATCCATTTTGTGCTGGCCAGGTACTCCTTGCTGCCGAGCCCAACGCGTTTGCCACCTTTCCAGGCCATCGTTTCAGCAACTTTCGCCATGATTTTGGCAGGCTGTTTCTGCGGCAGCTTTGCCTCGCGCACGTGATATTGCTTGAAAAACGCGCCGTGGTTCAACAGCACAATCAGGTTCGGTTTGCGCTGGATTACCATCGAGAAATCGGGATGCGAGATGAGCAGCCGGTCGCCAATCCGCAGCATGGTACCGCTCATATTGTTCATACGCATGATCATCTCCGGTGTCGTCTTCAGCTTGCGCGCAATCTTCGCCAGTACGTCGCCGGGTTTCACAATGTATTCGATCTTTTCCGGAGATGGATGACGCGACAGCAGAATTCCAGTGTTCACTTCCCCGAGGATATCCCGGGCTTCATCGAGGTGTTTCCCATTGGGATATTTTTGGATAAAAGCGACAAGCGCATCGCGTGCTTCGGCAAGTTTTCCATCCTCGCGCAGTTTAGCCGCCGCCTCAAAATCCGGCAGGCTGACGTCCACCACTGGTGGCGGAGTGACTTCCCCGCGCTGCTCCTTTTTCACTTCGATTTCTTCTTTGACGAAGGTGTTGTAACCGAACCATGCGGCCCCGCCGAAGATCGCCAGCGCCAGCAATAGGACGAAAAGCCATTTCATTATTTTGTGCTTAGCCTGTCACGTTGAGCGAAGCGACACATCCCGGATCATTGCTGTTCGTTAATCCAAATAGATTATCCGAGATTCTTCGCTTCGGTCAGAATGACAAGTTGCCGTTAGCAAAGGAGTGTCTGCTACTGGTAACGCGTAGGGAAGCGTATTAGCCCTGTTCGGCTTCGCTTCCAGGAAAGAACCGATGCCAGAGGCGTCCAATTGTAGGCTCCTCCCGGTTCGTCCAGGTAAAGTGGCAATCCTGACAGTAAAATTCTTTCGGAATAATTTTCAGCGCACAAAGCACGCCCACAAGAGCGGGCGTCAAAAATTTCCGCGTCATCTGCGGGTACTCGATGTTTGAGGAGTTGCATTGCGGGCAGCGAATCAGCGCAGCGGAGATGTCCGGATCGGTCGATTCCCATTCGATCATCAGACTTTGCGCCTTCTCGAAATCGTTGTCCTCCACCATGACTTTGGCGTTCGCTTGTGGTTTGGACATGAAGCCGAACTGCTGCACGGACGCCTCATTGTGAACGTCGGCCTTAATCCCGGAATCCTGAAAACGCCGTTTAAGCTGACGCGCTTTGGCGGGCTCATTAAACGTGGCAATGGTCACCATAAATTCTCCTTCATGCGCGGCGGCACATCGCCCTGATCAAACATCAAATCGCTGTTGAGCGCAAGATTTTGAGATCGGGGTGATTTGCCGGTTCATCGCTACAACTTTAATGCGCCGGTGGGGGGAACCATTTGTAGAGCATTAAGTAAACGAGAACTCCGGTGACCGACACGTACAGCCAGATTGGCATCGTCCAGCGCGCGATCCGCTTGTGCCGGTCCCATCGGCGACGAAAAACTGGAATAAGCGTCAAAACGACCAATGGCAGCGTCACAAACGCCAGCAGAACGTGCGAGGCAAGGATCGGAAAGTAAACACCCGCGATCCAGCCGGTGTATCCGGAGGATTTCTCGCCAACGCGCGCATGATAAGTGATGTAGCCAATCAGAAAACAGACAGACGAGAGGAGGGCTATAATCATGCATGCCATGTGACGGCGCCACGCCCCGCGCCGGATGAAATACCAACCCGCGGAAATAAAAATGGTGCTCACGAGATTAAACGTGGCATTGAGGGCGGGCAGGTCGGAGGTTGAAATCACGTTGAAGCGGCTGAACCGTTAAGCCGTTAAATTGGTCTATCCTTCCAACGCTTCAACGGTTTAACGCCTTCATTTCGCATGCCTGTCGCTTTGGAACAATCTCAGGTTCATCATTCCCCGCAAACGCCACGATTGCGCCCGGCGCGCCGCGTTCTTGCAATTGCAGTTCGTCTGGCAATTCTCGCGGCCATCGTTGCAATCTTTGGCGGCGGTTATTATCTCGCGCGACGGGGATTTGGTCGTGAATGGCGATACCGCGTCGTGGAAGAGCTACATAAACGTGGCGTCGAAGCTCAGATCGGACGGTTAACGCTGGACCCGTTCCGCGGTCTGGTAGCGAAAAATGTAAGGATTTTCGATTACAGAAACCGCGAAAACACATTAGGCCTGATCAGCGAAGTCTCTCTCGATATTAATTACGCAGCGCTCATCCATCATGAACCGTTTCTCAACGCGCTGGATGTGCGCGACGCGCAGATCACATTTCCAATCCAGACCGCCGAAGGAAAAGCCAGTCGCCCACAACTAACTAACCTCCGCGCGCACATTTATTTTCCGCCGGAACAGATTTACGTCAGTCAGGCAGAAGGAACTTTTTGT
The DNA here is from genome assembly GCA_049791915.1 of Candidatus Udaeobacter sp. Lineage (GTDB taxonomy): Bacteria > Verrucomicrobiota > Verrucomicrobiia > Chthoniobacterales > UBA10450 > Udaeobacter. Next base: position 1,520 of record JBARAJ010000162.1, on the reverse strand, counting down.
GGGATTCGACTCTCAGCGAGAGGACAATTAATCAAGCGCGCCGATTACCAGCCGTCGGCATCAATCACACCGGAAGCATGGCAACAGCGATTGTCGCTTGCCCAGCGTGTCGTGACTGAACTGCAAAAATTCAGTTTCCCCGCAGGGCCTCCTTCTTTGCAGTTGAAGTTCAGCGGAGACATGGCCGAACCCGAAAACGCCAGGGTCGAGGCGACTCTGCGCGGCGAGCGACTGCAACGAGGTAACTACGAAATTAATAATCTGTCCGCCGCGGCCGAATGGAACAACCAGCGACTGGATATCGCGCATTGTGAATGGAGCGACGGGAAAGGCGTTTTCGCCGGTCGCGGCGATTGGAATCGAGAAAACAACACCGCCAAATTCCAGATTCACAGCACCCTAAATTTGAAAGGATTCCTCGATGCTTTCGGCGTTGGTAAACCGATGGCAGACGTAGAATTTCATTCGCCGCCTCTACTCGAAATCACCGGCTCGATAAAGCTGGCCGCAGAACAATTCCACCCGAGCATGATCGGACATGTTGCTTTTGGAGAGTTCACGTACAAGAAGGTGCCGTTTTCTGAGCTCAGCGCGGATTTTTCATGGGACGGCGAGCGCACTTTGGTTCGGGAGCTACGCGTGCGCCATCAGACCGGCCAACTCAGAGCGGATCTCTTCGACGCACCCAACGATTTTCGGATAAACCTTGAGAGCACCATATCGCCAGAGGCAGTGCGCGCGCTCGTTCCAGCGCAGACAAACGAGTTTCTGCGGGAATGGCAGTGGCAACGTTCGCCTGCAATTCGGATGGTAATTCGCAGCACGGATCGCAATCCCGAAAGTTGGCAGGGCGACGGCACAATTGTTCTGGGGCGCACCCGGTTTCGCGGAACATGGATGAACGCCGCCAACGTTCGGATTCATTTCGCTGACGGCGCGCTCACTTGCGAAGATATTCAGGTCACGCGGGACGAAGGCACCGGTTCCGGCAGTTTCACGTACGATTTCAAAAAGCACGAGGTGCGGATCTCGAACATCCGCAGTTCGTTGTATCCGGCAGAAGTAATTTTCTGGATCGATCCGAAGACCTCGAAAACTGTTGTTCCTTACAAGTTCCGGCGTCCGCCGAATGTCCTCGCTAGCGGTGTTTATCAGTTCCGTGGCGGCAAGAACACGCGGCTGGAGATCAAGGTCGATGGCGCAAGCGGAATGGACTATGTCTTTCTTGGCAAAACACTGCCGTTCGACCGGGTTTCGGCGCGATTGCTCTTCACGAACGACCGCTTGCAAATTGGCGATGTTCACGGGGATCTCCTTGCCGGCACGCTGCGCGGGAATGCTGACATCTCGCTCGCGCGAAACGATCCGCGTTACCGCGCCACTGTATCCGTAAGCGAAATCAATTTCCCGCGCCTGACTGACTTGTACTTCAATTACAAAACTGCGCAGGGTCTGTTACGCGGTACGTATGAGTTCGCCGGCATGGGCAATGATTGGCGGACGATGCGAGGCAAAGGAAA
>JBARAJ010000161.1:0-34314 GCA_049791915.1 Candidatus Udaeobacter sp. | reverse complement strand
GCTCGCCTTTGAACGGCTTGAACGCGCAATCAAAGATCGGCAAATGCTCCAGCTTCAGCCCGGATGAAATCTTTGTTCCGTCGGAATCGATCACATCTTCGATCGTGTCGAACGCGTCGATATGCGCTACGATGCGCTCGATCTCATCGGAGGCGTAGCCGAGTTTTTCCAGCGCTGGCTTGATGGTTTGGTTGACGATCTTCAGCATACCGCCGCCGGCGAGCAGCTTGTATTTCACCAGTGCAATGTCGGGTTCGATCCCGGTCGTGTCGCAATCCATCAGGAAGCTGATTGTGCCCGTGGGCGCGAGCACGGTTACCTGTGCGTTGCGATAACCGTGGCGGTTTCCAACGTCTACCGCTTCGTCCCAAGTCTTTGCGGCTTCCTCTTTCAAATGTGCGAACTCTTTTGCATCCGGGATTTGGTGCACCGCGCATCGGTGCAGCTCGATCACTTCTAACATTGCCGCGACGTTGTCTTTTGCGACCGGCTTCGCCACGCCGCTGGCACGTGAATCGCGATACCCGGCAAACGGACCCATCGTCCGCGCCATGCGCGCGCTCTGCGCGTAGGCTTCCCCTGTCATGATCGCCGTGATCGCGCCGCAGAGCGCCCGGCCTTCGACGCTGTCGTAGCCGTAGCCGTAGCTCATGACCAGCGAGCCCAGATTTGCGTAACCGAGTCCGAGCGTCCGGAAGATGTGCGAGTTCTCCGCGATTTCCCTGATGGGGTAACTGGCGTTATCGACGATGATTTCCTGCGCGGTGATGAAAATCCGCACCGCGGATTTGAATCGCTCGACATCAAAATGCCCGTCAGCTGTCTTGAACTTCATTAAATTCAGCGAAGCGAGATTGCAGGCGGTGTTGTCGAGGAACAGATACTCACTGCACGGATTCGTAGAATTTTGCCGGTCGGTGCCTTTGCAGGTGTGCCATTTGTGAATGGTCGTGTCGAATTGCATGCCCGGATCGCCACAGATCCATGTGCCCTCAGCGATTTTGCGCAATAGCGCGCGCGCATACTTTTTCTCGCACGGTTTGCCGTCGATTACGCGACGCGTCCACCATTCGCGGTCCTCCAGTGCCGCGTCCATGAATTCGTCGCTTACCCGGACGCTGACGTTTTCATTCTGATACATCACCGAGCCGTAGGCGTCGCCGTTGTAACTGCCGTCGTAACCCTGCTCGATCAGGGCCCACGCCTTTTTCTCCTCCTTCTGTTTCGCGTCGATGAACTCTTCGATGTCCGGGTGCCAATCCTTGAGCGTGTTCATCTTGGCGGCGCGCCGCGTTTTTCCGCCGCTCTTCACCACGTTCGCAATCTGGTCGTAAACTTTCAGAAACGAGAGCGGCCCGCTCGGTTTGCCGCCTCCGCTCAATTTTTCCCGTGTCGATCGGAGCGACGAAAGATCCGTGCCGGTGCCGCTGCCGTACTTGAACAGCATCGCTTCGCTGGTCGCCAGGCGCATGATGTCCTCCATCGTGTCACCGACGCTCTGGATGAAGCAGGCGCTGCCCTGCGGGTACTCATATTGCGACGCCGCGCGTTCCGCCTTGCCCGTCTCGCGATTGTAAAAATAATTCCCGGCACCGGCGCCTTTGCCGATACCGTATTGATGATACAACCCAACATTGAACCAAACCGGTGAGTTGAACGCGCCATGCTGGTTCAAGCACAACCACGTCAGCTCGTCATAGAAAGTTTCGGCAGCTTCCGCATCTGCGAAATAATTATCCGCAATTCCGCAGTCGGTAAGGGTACGCGTTACGCGATGAATTAACTGCCGCACCGAAGTTTCTCTTCCGCCTTTGTATAGATCGGTGCCGTTGGCAATGTCGCCGTAGAAATACTTCGACACGGCGATTTTCGTGGCGAGAGGGCTCCAATTCTTCGGGACCTCAATGGCTTCCTGCTTGAAAATGACCTTGCCGCCGTCGTCGGTGATTTCCGCAGTGCGTCGTTCCCATTCGATCTGATCGAATGGCGCGACGGCAGCATCGCTAAACACACGCTTGAAACGCAGGCCGCCATTCTTCTTCCTTTCCATCCTGCTTTTTCGACGTGCGGCCGAGTGTGTCGGTTTATTTAGTGACGCGGGCGGAATTCCGGGTTTGAGTTGAATCATGGCGGTAAGAGAGGGGTTGAGGTTCGAATAAGCTGGGAATACTGGTGAACAGCGGCGCCAAGAACCTGTGAATACCGGTCAACAACAAGTAATAGCGTGGCTGTCCGTGTGGACATACAAGATGCAGTAAGATTAGCAGACGTGGCAAGCCGAAAATTGTAACATTTTTAGCCCCTTGAGGCCGAGAATCCTTTCTGCAGACGGGTCGGGCCAAGCCAGGCGAATGGGCTGAATACAACGCTGAACGCCCAAACGCCCAACGCCCGACGCTGAACGCCGAATCTCGAAGACAGTTGCATTCAAGGTTGGATGTTCGACGTTCGACGTTCGGCGTTTTTTTCTCCTAAAAGGAAGGGTGGCTGAGTCCGGTTTAAGGCACTCGACTCGAAATCGAGCGTGGGGAAACCCACCGTGGGTTCAAATCCCACCCCTTCCGCTGTTCGGTGGTTTTCCATTGTGAAATCGACGTTGAAGAAGCGCACCCGCACAGCGACCAGTGCGGCGTTAAATCTGATTTCCGATGCTTTGCCTTTCGGTGGCCTGGGGACGTCAACGATTGCATTCGCTTCTGCTCAGCAACGCCAGTTTTTTACGGCCGCCGGTGCGCCGCGAATCGCTTCGCCCGCCGCCCGATGGATGTCGATTCGAGGAGCGCATTCGCGATCTTGAGAGCTGCCTCCGCGAGGAACGTCGCGCGTTGAGGGAAGCGGACGCGCTTTATCGTCGGCTCGCTTTCCGGCGTTCCGAGCAAACTTTGTTCGGACAACCGCGCGTATTTCCCACCAAGCGCAAGCAGTTGCTCGTGAGTTCCGCGCTCGACGATACTGCCGTGATCAAGGACGAGAATCTGGTCTGCGCGTACGACAGTGGAAAGCCGGTGCGCGATTACGATGCAAGTACGGTCGAACATCAGAGTCTCCAGCGCTTCCTGAATGAGTCGTTCCGTAGTGGTATCCACGCTCGCCGTCGCTTCATCCAAAATCAGAATGGGCGGATCCTTTAAGAGTGCCCGCGCAATCGAAAGCCGCTGCTTTTCGCCCACGCTCAACTTTACTCCGCGCTCCCCTACGACGCTGCTCAGTCCGTGCGGCAGCCGATCGATAAAGGGACGCGCGTTTGCCACCGCCGCTGCCTCCAGCAGTTCTTCGTCCGTCGCATCAGGCTTCCCAATTTGCAGGTTCTCGCGGATGGTGCCGTTAAACAAAAAGCATTCCTGCGTCACCATCCCGATCTGTTGCCGCAATGCGCGAATGTTGAAATCACGAATAGGGTTTCCGTCGACTAAAATCTCGCCGTTATCGAACTCGTAGAAGCGCGTGAGTAGATTGATGACCGTGGATTTTCCAGCGCCGGTCGTGCCGACAAGCGCGACCGTCTCACCCGGGCGCGCGTGAAATGAAATGTCACTCAGCGTCGGCAACTCGCCGGAATAGCTGAAACTGACGTGCCGGAACTCAATCTCGCCGCGCACTGGTTGAGCAATCGTTTCTCCACCCTTCGGCTCGCCTTCTGAATCGAGAATTTCGAAGACGCGTTCGCCCGCGGCGCGTCCTGCCTGCACCAGTTGATTGAGCTCATGCAGTTTCCCCACTGGCTCGTAGAGAAAACTCGCGAGCACAAGAAAGGCTCCAAAATCCCCCAACTGTAAAACGCCTGATAAAATATCGCGCGCCCCTACGGCCAACACCAGCAGCACTCCGAGCGACCCGAACAAATACATTGAAGAATGATAAAGTGCCCACACGCGCGTGACGACGAAGGTGGCGCGCCGCAACTCGTCACTTTCTTTGTTGAAGCGACGATCTTCCTCAGGCTCGCGGACAAAACTTTTGATCTGACGAATGCCGGCGAGATTGTCGTGCAGGAGCGAATTCATCGACGACGCGGCGCGGCGGTGCAGCCGATATCGCCGGTGCGCCGTGAGCGTATACCAAAGCGCGCCGCCGGCCAGGAACGGTACCGGCGCGAGCGCGACCAACGCCAGTTTTGTGCTGAGGTAAAACATTCCCGCCACCACCACTACGATCTGCAATATCGCCACCGTGCCTTTCTCGATGCCGTCGATGAGGACGCGCTCGACCGAGCTCACGTCCTCCAGAATCCGCGTCATTAGATCGCCGGTGAGGCGATTATCGAACCAACGGAGTGGCAGAGTTTGAATGTGCGAATACAGATCGCGGCGCAGATCGAAAATGACTTTTTGCTCGAAGGTGTTGTTGAGCAACAGGCGAAGATAATCCAAGCCTCGTTGAACCAACATGGCGAAAGCCACGAGGATAAGCAGCGGAAGCAAACGTTCCGGGTGGTGACCGTTGATGACGTTGTCGAGAATATATTTCGTCGCCGCAGGTGGAACGATCATCATGAGCGTGCCCACGATCGCGCAAGCCAGCGTCGCGATCGCGAGCAGCGGATAGCGTTTTAGATAAACAAAGACGCGCCAGACCGTTTTCATTCCCTTGAAACTCAGTGACGTAGATAAGATCGAATTATTCACTCATGCCCGATCACAAGTAAAGAAGGCGAGCAGTTGGTTTCTACGCTGGACACGATCGATGTAACCGTGGGTTCGAATCCCAGCCCTTTCGCCAATTTCTAGTGAATCATTGGCGATTGATCGCTAAAAGGATTGGAATCCAACACGACCGTTTCGAATGATTGCGAAAAAGAACCACTCACGATGAGACGCTGGAAGCGTTGGGTACCGGGACTCCAGATTCTGAGCGAATACCAAGCCGCCTGGTTTCCGCGCGATGTGATGGCGGGTCTGGTGCTGGCTACTATGCTTGTGCCGGTCGGTATTGCTTATGCCCTGGCTTCGGGCGTTCCGGGAATCTATGGGCTGTATGCCACGATCGTGCCCTTGCTCGCCTACGCGCTCTTTGGTCCCAGTCGCATCCTGGTGCTGGGGCCGGATTCGTCTCTCGCGCCTGTAATTCTTGCGCTCGTGCTCCCTCTCTCGGGTGGCGACGCCATGTGCGCGGTAGCCCTCGCGAGCATGATGGCGGTGGTCTCGGGTCTGGTATGCGTGCTGATAGGTACTCTGCGTCTCGGGTTCGTCACGGAGCTCCTCTCCAAGCCGATCCGCTACGGCTACATGAACGGCATCGCGCTCACGGTGCTGATCAGCCAGCTGCCGAAGCTCTTTGGGTTCTCGATCGATGACGCCGGTCCATTGCGCGACCTCGTGCGCATCACCGAAGGAGTCCTCGGCGGACAGGTGAACTGGACGTCATTCGCAGTCGGCGCCGGCACGCTCGCGGCGATTCTTTTGCTCAAGCCCTACAAACGCATCCCGGGTCTTCTGCTCGCGGTCGTCGCTGCGACTATCGTGGTTGGTATACTGAACCTCGACGCTACCGCTGGCGTGAAGGTTCTCGGGCCGCTGCCCCAAGGGCTGCCATCGTTTGCATTGCCGATGATTAGCTTTGCTCACCTCAACGACGTTATAATCGGTGGCTGTGCTGTCGCAATGGTGGCGTTCGCGGACACGAGCGTCTTGTCGCGGACGTACGCCGCCAAGATACGGATGCCCGTTGATCCGAATCAGGAGATGATAGGCCTGGGCGCAGCCAATCTCGCCTCCGGCCTCTTTCAGGGATTCCCGATCAGCAGCAGCTCATCACGCACTCCGGTTGCAGAAGCGGCCGGCGCGAAGACGCAGCTCACCGGAGTTGTGGGCGCGATCGTGGTCGCGCTCCTTCTGATGTTCGCGCCTAACCTACTGAAGGATCTGCCGAGTAGCGCGCTCGCCGCAGTCGTGATCGCCGCAGCCATCGGCTTGTTCGAATTCGCGGACCTGCGGCGAATTTTCCGCATTCAGCAATGGGAATTCTGGCTGTCGATTGTCTGTTTCGTGGGCGTTGCCGCGTTCGGCGTGATTCCCGGCATCGGAATCGCGATCGTCATCGCGATCATCGAGTTCCTTTGGGATGGCTGGCGGCCGCACTTCGCAGTGCTCGGACGAGTCGATGGTGTTCGCGGCTACCACGATATCGCGCGCTATCCTGCTGCGCGTCGCATTCCCGGCCTGGTGCTATTTCGTTGGGACGCGCCTCTCTTCTTCGCTAACGCCGAGCTCTTTCACCAGCGAGTCCTCGACGCCCTTGCAGAATCGCCGAGTCCGGTGCGGCGAATTATCATCACGGCCGAGCCTGTCACCAGCATTGACGTGACTTCGGCTGACATGCTTGCCGAGCTCGAGCACACCCTGACCGAATCCGGTATCGAGCTGCGGTTCGCCGAAATGAAGGATCCAGTCAAGGACAAGCTGAAACGCTTCGAACTATTCGATCGCTTCGGTGCCGCCGACTTCTATCCAACCATAGGCAGCGCGGTGGACGCCTACCTCGAAGAGCACGCTGTCGACTGGAAGCCTTAAAGCTCTGTCACAATCTCGACACCTCCAACACGTTTCAGGCTGGGGAGATCCAACCAAGCGAGCGCGCCAGCTTCACAGGTTCAGTGCGGCGCTTCGATGCGATGGATGGCTTTCTGTAGTCGCCGGCTTTGTAGCGCGCGCGGCGCAGGTTTTCGGGATCGCATTCTAAAGTTCAGCATTTCCACCAACAGCGCGAACGCCATCGCGAAATAGGTGTAACCCTTCGGAATGTGAAAGCCGAGACCTTCGGCGACGAGATTCATGCCGATAAGAAGAAGAAAACTCAGCGCTAGCATTTTAATTGTGGGATGACGTTCGACAAAACCGCTTACCGGGCCAGCGAAAACCATCATGACAATCACCGCCAGAACGACTGCAATGATCATGATAGCGATTTCATCGACCATTCCGACGGCGGTGATCACCGAGTCCAGCGAAAACACGATGTCGAGCAGAATAATTTGCACGAGCACGGCGAATAATGACGCCACGACCGGCGCTTGCCGCTGCACGTCCTCTTCCATCTGGTCATGAATTTCATGCGTGCTTTTCACGAGGAGGAACAAGCCGCCCGCGACTAAAATGATCGCGCGGCCGGTGACTTCAAAACCGGCAATGGCAAACAACGGACGCGTAAGGCCCATGATCCAGGTGATCGATAACAGCAGCAGAATGCGAATGAGCATGGCCAAACCGAGGCCGATAAGGCGCGCGTTCTTTTGCTCATGCGCAGGAAGTTTCCCCGCGAGGATCGAGATAAAAACGATGTTGTCGATACCCAGGACGAGTTCGAGAACTGTTAATGTTAACAGTCCGATCCATGCGTTCGGATCACTGAGCCATTCCATGAACGATCGTCCAGTCTACTGCCGTGGAGATCGTCGCGCACGGTCTTACGCTAAGTACGTTAGCGCCGAGGCTGATGCGCGGAGAAATTTTCGGTAACCGCACATCGGTGTTCCCAGTTCACTTTGAATCCAATTCGCCACGGCACTGCATCCAATCTGGGAATGAAATCGCTGTTGCATCCAATGCGTTCAACGGCACTTTGCTCACTTCGCTCTTTTTACTCTATGAATATGCTTTGTCGTTTCTTTTCTCTCTCGATCACGATCGTCGTTTGCTCGCTGATAACTGCCTCGGCGCAAGACCTGCCGAACACGACGAGGCTACTGCGTTTTCCGACCACGAATGATCGGGACATCGTCTTCTGTTACGCAGGCCAACTTTACACCGTCGGTAAAGAAGGTGGCACGGCACGACGCCTGACGAGCGGCCCGGGTTACACTTCGTTTGCGCGTTTTTCACCCGATGGAGCGCAGATCGCCTTCACTTCGGAATACGATGGCAACAGGGAGGTTTACGTAATGCCTGCCGAGGGCGGCACACCGAAACGGCTCACGACTTCAGCAACGCTCGGACGGGACGATGTTTCCGATCGCATGGGCCCAAACAACATTGTGATGGCATGGGAGAACACCAAGCCCCTCATCGTTTTCCGCTCGCGTATGAGATCCTTCAACGATTTTGTCGGCTCGCTTTTCGCCGTAGGTCTGGACTCAGAATTGCCGCAACAATTGCCGGTGCCGCGCGGCGGATTCGTTTCGTTTTCGCCGGACGATTCGAAGATGGCGTTCAACCGCATCTTCCGCGAGTTCCGCACATGGAAACATTATCGCGGCGGCATGGCGGATGACATCTGGCTTTACGATTTTAAAACCGGCGCCACGGAAAACCTAACGAACAATCCGGCGCAGGACATCTGTCCGATGTGGGGACCGGACAACAAGATGTATTTCATTTCTGACCGGGACAGCCGGATGAATCTCTTCGTTATCGATCTTGCCACGAAGGAAACAAAGCAGCTGACGCACTTCACGGACTTCGACATCAAGTTCCCATCGATGGGCAAACAATCGATCGTGTTTGAGCAGGCCGGCCACATCTGGCGTTATGATCTGGCTACGGGTCAGGCCGCACCTGTGCCGATCGACATCAAAGAAGACTTCGACAGCGGGCGCGGCGGATTGGTCGACGCGGCGAAGCATATTGAATCTGTAAGCCTCGCACCTGACGGCGAGCGCACGATCGTGGTGGCGCGCGGCGATCTCTTTTCGGTCCCAGCAAAGAACGGGACGCCTCGCAATCTGAGCAAAACTTCAGGAGCGCATGAACGCGATGCGATTTGGTCGCCCGACGGGAAATGGATTGCGTACAACTCGGACGCGACCGGCGAGAACGAACTGTATGTGCGTTCGCAGGACGGCAAAAGCGAGCGGCAACAGATCACAAATGGCGGCGACACTTACTACTACGCGCCGAAATGGTCGCCCGACAGCAAAAAGCTGCTCTGGAGCGATCGCTTGCAGCGGTTGCGCTATGTCGATGTTGCGTCCAAGGCGGTGACCCTGGTCGACCAGGACAAATTCGGCGAGATCCAGGGTTATAACTGGTCGCCCGACAGTCAGTGGATCACTTGGGCGCGCCCCGAAGAGAACGACATGCCGCGCGTTTACCTGTACTCGCTTGCGAACAAACAGCAGACCGCTGTCACCGACAGCTGGTACGGCTCGGGCGAACCGGTCTTCAGCGATGACGGAAAATATCTGTTGCTCGCTTCTGCGCGCGATTTCAAACCAACTTTTGGCGATCAGGAATTCGCGAATGTCTATCGCGACATGCAACGCGTTTATCTCGTTACCCTGGCGAAAGATACCGCAAACCCGCTCGCACCGAAAAGCGATGAAGTCGGCAAGGCCGCAGAAAAGCGAGAAAAAGAAAAAGCGAAACAAGCCGAAGAGAAAAAACCGGAGGCAAGTCCGGGCGAGAAAAAGCCGGAAGACAAATCGAAAAAGCCGGTTGTGGTGAAAGTTGATACCGATGGAATCCAGAATCGAATCGTTGGTCTGGAAATCACGCCGGGAAACTATCGCAACATCAGGATGCTGGATGATAATCGCATCTTTTACCTGCGCCGCACAGCCGGCGACGAGGTGGGCGAGGACGACGAAAACTTGTTCTCGGACAGAGACAAGAGATCGCATCTCTGCGCTTACAACCTCGACGACCGCAAGGAGACGGTGCTCGGCGACGCCAACAATTATCAGATTACGTCCGACGGAAAAAAGATGTTGGTGAAGATCAAAAAGGACTACGCCATCATCGACATCCCCAAAGATAAGATCGAGACCAAGGATCATGAGCACAAGATCCAGGGACTCGACATGCAACTGGATCGCCGTGCGGAGTGGCGCCAGATCTATTTCGAGTGCTGGCGGCAAATGCGGGACTTCTTCTTCTCGCCGACGATGAACGGCATTGAGTGGAAGGCAATGCGCGATAAATACGCGGCGCTGTTGCCGTTCGTGAATAATCGCAACGATCTCACTTACTTGTTAGGCGAACTGATCGGCGAATTGAACATCGGCCATGCTTATGTTGGCGGGGGCGAGCGACCGGACACTCCACGCATCAAGTTGGGCTTGCTTGGCGCGGAACTTTCCCGCGACCCGGCTACGCGCGCCTATCGGATTGACCGCATTTTGCCAGGTGAAAACTGGGACAAGAAAACCCGCTCACCACTTACAGATATCGGCGTGAACGTGAAACCCGGCGATTACATTCTGGCAGTCAACAACACGCCGGTCTCGAGTTTGCCAAACCTTTACGACGCGCTAATCGGCACCGCTGACAAACAAGTGATCCTTCGGGTGAATTCCAAACCGACCGACGCCGGCGCACGTGATGTCACCGTTGTGCCCATTGATGACGAAGCACCGCTTTATTACATCGATTGGGTGCAAAAGAACATCGATTACGTGACGAAGAAAACGGGAGGCGAGGTTGGTTATATTCACATTCCCGACATGGGCCAGCCCGGCCTCAACGAGTTCACGAAGCTTTACTTTCCGCAAATCCGCAAACACGCGCTTATTGTTGACGTTCGCGGCAACGGCGGCGGCTTTGTCTCGCCGCTTGTGATCGAGCGATTGCGGCGCGCGCTCGTGATGATCGGCATCGCGCGCAACGGCATGCCGCAAACGGACCCGTCACAAACGTTCACCGGTCCGATGGTAACATTGATCAACGAATTCTCTGCTTCCGATGGCGATATTTTCCCTTACCGATTTAAATCGCTTGGACTCGGCAAACTCATCGGCAAACGTACCTGGGGCGGCGTAACTGGCATTCGCGAGTCTCTGCCGCTTGTCGACGGCGGACAATTTTTCAAACCGGAGTTCGCGCTTTATTCAAAAGACGGCAAACAATGGATCGTGGAAGGTCATGGAGTTGATCCTGACATCGTCGTCGATAATGATCCCGGCAAAGAATTTAAAGGCGAAGATCAACAGCTTGATCGCGCTATTCAGGAAATGCAGGACGAGCTGAAAACAAAACGCTTCGATTTCCCGTCGCCGCCGCCCTGGCCTAACCGCAATCCTACGGGCCAAAACTAGCAGCGGGTTTAAAATATTGTAGATACGCCTCGGGTTTTCGAAATTACGGAGGCACACCCAAGCGCGGAGTCATGTTGAATCGGCGATAGAACGCGCGGTAAATCCTAATTGATCGCACGCGTGATCGAAGCACCGTAACGGATGCAGTTCAAAACTCCCGCCCTTCGCAACGCGCGGGTCTGCACCGAAGAGCGTAATCCTAAGAAAGGGGATTTGCCCCAACTGCCAGCTGTCAAATCGCAACGGGAGGATTAAGCGGTTCAGCCGCATGGAACGAGCCTTTGCAAACCGAACTGATGCCGGGCGGTTGCTGGCGGAGAAGCTCGAAAAATATGCAGGACACGACGATCTGATCGTGCTCGGTCTACCGCGCGGCGGCGTTCCGGTTGCCTATGAAGTGGCGAAGCGCCTGCGCGCACCACTCGACGTTTTCATCGTGCGCAAACTCGGGGTGCCTGGGTTTGAAGAACTGGCTGCTGGCGCAATCGCATCTGGCGGAGTGCGCGTTTTGAATCAAGACGTCGTGCGCGTAATTCCGTATGCGGAAGCGGCAATTGAAGCGGTCACAGCCAGGGAAACAGCCGAACTTCAAAGGCGCGAACAACTTTATCGTGAAGGGCGACCCGCGCCGGAGTTGCGCGACAAGATCGTGATCGTGGTCGATGACGGATTGGCCACTGGCGCGACCATGCGCGCAGCGGTAAAGGCACTGCGGCAGCGAAGTGCGGCGAAAATCGTCGTGGCAGTGCCGGTAGGACCGCCTGACACTTGCGAAGAACTTGCACAGGAAGCGGACGAAGCCATCTGCCTAAGCACGCCTCCATTCTTTCAAGCTGTCGGCCAGTATTACGAAGACTTTTCGCAGACTAGCGACGACGACGTGCGCGAGCTGCTGACGCGAGCGGCGCTGAGCGACAAGGAGGGGCGGTTTCGAATCCGCCCCACTGAAACGGCGGACTAGAGACCGCTCCTTGACGAGCAGGAGCATGAGCGCGAGCAAGAGTAAGACGCAGAAGAAGCGATGACTGAGGTACAAATTCCCGCTGGGCGCGCAGTCCTATCGGGTAACCTGACGCTTCCAGAGAACGCGATGGCCCTCGTGCTGTTTGCGCACGGCAGTGGGAGCAGTCGGTACAGTCCGCGTAATCAATTTGTCGCGCACACGCTCAATCGTGCCGGGTTAGGAACGTTACTTTTTGACTTGCTTACGCCTGAAGAGGAAACGCTCGACATCTACACTCGTGAGCATCGATTCAACATCAGTTTGCTGGCCGAGGGCCTTGTGCACACTACCAAGTGGGCCCGACAACAAGAGGAAACGCGCGATCTGCGCATCGGATATTTCGGCTCGAGCACAGGCGGCGCTGCAGCGCTGGTCGCAGCCGCGGAACTTCCAGAGGACGTCGCTGCGGTTGTTTCCCGTGGTGGACGTCCCGGTCTGGCCGGCGATGCCTTGCCTAAAGTCCAAGCGCCAACATTGCTCATCGTCGGAGCCAACGATGACACTGTTATCGAGCTAAATGAAATGGCGCGCGACCAGATGCGCTGCGAACTGAAACTGGAGATTATTCCCGGCGCAACGCACTTGTTTGAGGAGTCGGGGGCACTGGAGCAAGTCGCCAAACTGGCCGGCGATTGGTTTTCACTTCACCTCGCGCGCAAATGACGAATTTGTAGGGCGTCTGTATCAGCCGCCGTGGCGTCTCGCAGAATGGAGCCCGAAATTGAAAGGGAACGCGAGCGGTTGTCCGGGGAGCGCACGCGGCTCGCGTGCTGGTTTCGGCGTCGCGCCGAAACAATCTTTTATTACGTGCAATCCCGGTGCGTTGGTTACAAGAGCAAAAGTTCGCGATCGCGAGGACGCGCTCGCCAACACGCGAGCCGCGTGCGCTCCCCGGAAATTCGCGAACCAACGCCCTGGGTTTAGATTTGAAGAGATTCGATGACTCCGCCAACGCATAACTTCACCGCCCTAACGACCGACCTTTACGAGGTCACGATGGCGTGCGGTTACTTCAAAGCCGGCGTGACTGACCATGAGGCGGTGTTTCATGTCACCTTTCGGGAGAACCCTTTTGCAGGGCAATTCACCGTGGCTTGCGGACTCGCGACAGCGATCGATTTCCTGCGCACGTTCCACTTCACCGATGCGGAAGTCGATTACCTTGGATCGCAGCGCGGCAACGATGGCAAACCGCTGTTCGATGCTCATTTTCTCGATTACCTGCGCGGGCTGCAACTGACCTGCGACGTAGATGCAATTCCTGAAGGGACGTTGGTCTTCGCGAACGAACCGCTGATCAGGGTGGTTGGTCCGATCGTTCAATGCCAGCTATTAGAGACAGCCCTGCTCAACATTTTCAATTTCCAAAGCCTCATTGCGACAAAAACGGCGCGTGTCTGCCTGGCTGCTAAAGGTGATCCGGTGATCGAGTTTGGCCTGCGCCGATCGCAGGGCGTCGATGGTGGATTGACAGCAGCACGTGCCGCTTACATCGGCGGCTGCGCCGGCACATCGAATTTACAGGCAGGACAACAGTTCGACATCCCCGTTAGCGGGACGCAAGCCCACAGTTGGATCATGTTTTTCGAAAACGAGCGCGAAGCGTTTCAGTCCTACGCCCGCGCCTTGCCTAACAACTGCATTTTTCTGGTGGACACATACAACTCCATTGAGGGCATTCGTCACGCCATCGAGATAGGTAGCGAACTGCGCAGACAAGGAAACGAGATGATCGGCGTGCGTCTGGATTCCGGCGACCGCGTCGCGTTGAGCATTAAAGCGCGACGGATGTTGGACAAGGCGGGCTTTGCAAACGCAAAGATCGTCTGCTCGGGCGATCTCGACGAGTACATGATCGTCGACTTGAAACAGCGCGGCGCGAAGATCGACGTCTGGGGCGTGGGAGCAAAGCTTTCCACCGGTCAGCCGGATGCCGCTCTCGACGGCATCTATAAACTCGGCGCGATCCGGCGCCCCGGTGGTGAATGGCAATACCGCATCAAACTTTCGGAAGAACCAGCGAAGGCTTCGGTCCCAGGCTCATTACAGGTCCGCCGGTTTTATCAGCCAGACGGGAGATTCATGTCGGACACGATCTACGAAACTGATCACGGCGTTTCCGAGCCCTGCGAAATCGTAGACCCCGAAACAAACGACCGATTAACCATCGGCGACGCGAGCGCCATCGCGTCTGTAGGGGAAGCCGTCGGTTTCCCACGGGACGACCACGTCGTCTCCAACAGTGAGCCGGCACACTTTACCGATTTGCTGGTGCCGATTTTCCGGGCCGGACAACTTGTTCATGAAGCGCCAGACATTGAAGCGTCGCGCGAGCACCTGCGTAAACAGCTCAGTTGCGCGCCTCTCGAGATTTTGCGGCTGAAGGATCCTGCGCCTTTCAAGATCGGTCTCGAACGATCATTGCACGAGCTAAGGTCTAGCTTGATTTCGCGTGCGAAGGAATTGTAGGGCGTTTCTGTGAAACGCCGGTTGTTTGAATCGGCGTCTGACACAGACGCCCTACAATCGCCTCGGTTTCGAGATAAATTCACACAATGAACGCGCTGATTCTCGTCGATCTTCAAAATGATTTTCTGCCGGGCGGCGCCTTGGCAGTGCCGCACGGTGATGAGGTGATCCCGCTTGCAGATGGATTGCAGCGACGCTTCGATCTCGTCGTCGCGACCAAAGATTGGCATCCGCGCGGCCACGGCAGTTTTGCCGCAAACCACAAGGGAAGAAGCCGGGTGACCGCATCATTCTCGATGGAATCGGACAAATCCTATGGCCAGTACATTGCGTTCAAAACACGCACGGTGCCGAGTTCGCCCCTTTATTCGACACCAGCCGCATCGCTGATGTTTTTCACAAGGGCACCGAGCGAAACATCGATAGTTACAGTACGTTTTTCGACAACGCGCATCGACGACACACCGGTCTTGCTCATTATTTGGAGAAGCGATCGATCACGGAGATCTACCTTATGGGTCTGGCGTTGGACTACTGCGTCAAATACAGTGCGCTCGACGCCCGCCAGCTCGGCTTGAATACGAATGTGATTGTCGACGGCTGCCGCGGAATTGAGCTGGAGCCGGGCGACATCGATCGCGCACTCGATGAAATGAAACGCGCCGGCGCGGTCCTTCTAAAAAGCATCGACCTGTAGCCGCGGTCAACGACCGCGGCTACAGCTATGCCGGAAGGACAGTCGAGAGCGTGACTTCGCTATCGATGGTCTGCTCAAGAACGTCCTCGACGGTCGCGCCGACTTTTGAACCGTCCCGATCAACGATCCAGACCTGCTGCCCTTGCTCGAACGAGCCCCGAGTCATGACCTTGAGCAAAACTCCCTCTTCGGTAGCCGGATTGTCGAGCACCTCGACGACGATTGCTTCAGTTTTGCCGAAGTCCGTCAGCAAAGTCAGATCGTCGTCAACTTTTGGTCTTTGCATGGACAGCAGATTCCCGTGGTCTCGCTAAGTATTCGACCCCCGCCGCGGTGTCGAGTGTGTCGGTGGTCGCAACAAATCAATGCACCTAAACGGTCTCGACCAGTTCGCGCTCAGGCGCGATTTGGGCGTCGGCTTTCTCGGGTTTGAGCACTCGATATAAGAACCAGACAATAAAACAATTCGCCAACAATATGAGCGCGCCGACCAAACCCGGCCGATGCCAGAGATGCCGGAGCTCAATTGGAATCAGACTCGCGGTCGCGAAAATCATAAGCATCTCCGCCCAGCGTTGCTGCATGTAAACACCGATTCCTTCGGTGAAAAGAACCGCAGCATAAAATAACGCCAGGAAACCCGTAGCCCGTACTGCACCGTCTGCCAGGATGGTTTGGAGTTTGTGAAGCAGCCAGACGACGGTGCGGCTGTGCTCGAGCAGGATTTCATCCGCCGTCCAGTTCGACAACGCATCCATCCAGCGAGCCCGCGTGTTCAAAAAAAGCAGGGAAGCACCTGCCACCAGCAGCAGCGCGCCCTTGCTGATTTTGAAAAGCGCGATCAACTTGAGATAGCGAACACGTCGTGCACCCTGCAAAATGGCAGGTTCGTGATGCGCCGGGTTCTTCGTTCTTAAATCGGCCACTTCCCAAGTGTAGCCGCAGATGCGTCGCCTGCAAAATTGCGATGGTCGCAGCCGGCACGGCCGCCTCTACAGGTTAACCCGCGAATACCGGCTTCTCGCGGCAGCAAATTTCGAGTTTGTTGCCATCGGGGTCTTCGAAAAAGAAGGCGTAGTAACCCGGACTGTAGTCCTCGCAAACTTCCGGCCCCTCAAGGTTTTTCCCGCCAGCATCGCGCACAAGTTTCGCAATCAGATCCACTTCTTCGCGCGTGTCTGCCCAGAACGCGATTCGCGTGCCGTTGGGACGATGGTTCCTGTCCTCGCTCAAACAGAAAAATTCCAACGGCCGTTCGCCACCGCCAGCATAGAACGTTAAATAATCCTCGCCCGGACTTTCATGAACGAACCCAAGCTGCGGCAGAAATTCTCCGTAGAACTTTCCCGCCATTTCCATGTTTGTCACCCGCAAATCGATGTGATCAAAGCAACGCGTTTTCATTTTGTGATTCTCAATCGCCTCGGCTCGAAATTCAATCCGGCGTGATCGCGAAGGTAGGGCGCGCAATCCTCTGCGCGCCGATCGCAATTCACGGTGCGCACGGAGTGACGCGCCCTACCGACGTCGCGAAACCACACGCTGCTGAAATCCTGATCTTATTCGGCGACGAAGCGCGCTAAGATCGGTTTCAGCTTTTGTATAGTGGCTTCCGGCCACAACTTCCGGTCGGTCACTAGCGCCATATCCAACGCGGAATGTTCCGGCCAGTTCGGCTCATTGGGAATTCGCGGGATGACGTCTGCGATGACCCTGCGGGCTGTCTCTGCATTTGCGAGAAGGTGACTGAGAACGATCTCAGCCGAGACCGGTTCCTCTTCGATTTTCCAAGAATCGTAGTCAGTGATCATGGCCATAGTGGCGAGTGCGATCTCCGCTTCGCGAGCCAGCTTTGCCTCTGGAAGATTGGTCATAGCGATCACGTCGAACCCGTTGCGGTGATTGAATTCAGATTCCGCACGCGTCGAGAATGCCGGGCCGTCCATGTTCACATAAGTTCCGCCATTGTGAACGGTGTATCCCAGTGAGCTGGCCGATTCAGCCAACAAGTTACGCAGATTCGCGCTGATCGGTTCGGCAAATCCAACGTGCGCCGCAATGCCTTCGCCGAAAAATGTATGAACCGCGCGTTGACTGGTGCGATCATAAAACTGCGAGGGTAAGACCAGATCTCGCGGCGCGTATTTTTCCTGCAGGCTGCCGACCGCCGCTACTGAAATCATCCAGCGAACGTTCAACGAGCGAAGCGCGTAAATATTGGCGCGGTAATTTATTTCGTGCGGCAGAATCCGATGGCCGCGGCCATGTCGGGGCAAAAAGTAAACCTGACGCGCGCCTAATTTTCCACCAACGAGTACGTCCGACGGCGGTCCAAACGGTGTATCTATTTTGTGTTCGGTCGTATCGCGCAGCTCCTCTATCTGGTAGAGACCGCTGCCACCGATGATGCCGATCGCCGGAGGGTCATCGTTGGTTTGAGACATGCCGAGATTTAAGACACGAATCGCACGAATTGTCACGAACCTGATAACGCGGGATGACTATGGGTTAGCAATCCACCGGCTACACAAAACAAACAGCGCATTGTCATTCTGAGCGAAGCGAAGAATCTCAGATCATTTTTCCGTAAAAAGAGCAATATCCAGAGATGTTTGAAAGCCTGGCCTTATGCTTCGCATTTCGTTGCAGCGCTTGCGCTCAACATGACAGCGCAATTGATGTGCGCTGGTAGAAATCCGTGTGCCGTGTCTTGGACGACCTTTGCTCGCCATGTATTGTTTTCGTCCGTCCATGCCGAAATTCTTCATCAAGACGTATGGTTGCCAGATGAACGAGCGCGACTCCGAACAGGTCGCGCATTCACTCGTGGCGCGCGGCTACGAGTGGGTCGGGCACGAGTCGGAAGCCGACGTCGTGCTCCTGAACACATGCAGCGTGCGCGACATGGCTGACCAAAAAGCGCTTGGCAAGATGGGAATGCTCGGGCGATTGGCAAAGGAACGGCCGCACGTCGTTTTCGGGTTTCTCGGTTGCATGGCTCAGGCGCGCGGGACCTCGCTGCTAAAAGGGTTGCCGCATGTCGATCTTGTTGTCGGCACGCAGAAATTTCACCGAGTGGCGGATTACGTGGAGGAATTAGTTGCTCGGAAGAAGAACCGCATTTCAGAAAACGCCGAACGCCCAACTCCGATAAATCGCGAGCAGGCGCCCAACGCCCAACGTCCAATTGAAAATCGCATGGATGATTTGCGGTTTTCAATCGTGGACATCGCAGAAGAAACCGGTTCGCAATCGACGATCCGAGAACAGCAACTCACGCCGAGGCAGGCGACGGCTTTTGTCTCGATCATGCAAGGATGCAACATGCACTGCACTTTCTGCATCGTGCCAATGACGCGTGGGGCGGAACGCAGCCGGTCCATCGGCGAGATCGTGGCTGAAGTGCGCGATCTGGTTTCGCGCGGAGTCAAAGAAGTCACGCTACTGGGGCAAATCGTGAATCTTTACGGTCGCCACGAATTTTCGAAGGTCGATAACAAGTCCCCGTTCGTGCAGTTGCTCGAATCCGTTCACGAGGTCGAAGGTCTGGAGCGGCTTCGTTTCACTTCCCCTCATCCGATTGGTTTCCGCGACGACCTGATCGACGCGATCTCGCGACTCCCGAAACTTGCCGAGCACGTTCATCTGCCGTTGCAGTCCGGCTCGAACAAAATCCTGAAAGCGATGCATCGCGCGTACACCGCGGAGAAGTATTTCGATCTGGTCGAGCGCATCCGGCGCGCGCGCAATGGCGTCGCGATTACTACCGACATCATCGTCGGGTTTCCCGGCGAGACGGATGACGACTACCGGCAGACACGCGATTTGGTCGAGGAAATCCAATTTGATAACGCATTTGTGTTTCGCTATTCACCGCGGCGCGATACTCCGGCCTCGGAAATGCCGGATCAAATCGACGAACATCTGAAAGAAGAGCGCAATCAAGATTTGCTGGAGGTAGTAAACAAATCGAATCGGCGGATTCTCGAACTCCTGGTCGGAAGCCGGGTGGAAGTGCTTTGCGAAGGCCCCAGCAAAACAAACCGCGCGCGCCTGATGGGGCGAACCCGCACAAACAAGATTGTTGTATTTCCGCCTTCGCCAAAGCGACAGCCAACAGGCGAAAGCGAGGAACTTGTCGGGGAGCTTGTGAATATGCGAATTGAGCGCGCCAACGGATTCAGCCTCTACGGAATGCCCCTGCTAGAGTAGCGCATCTTCAATCGCAGGTTGAAAACTTGCCTCACCGTATCCAAACTCACACGCCATCAGTGTAGTTCGACACATGATTTACCATTTCTCTTTGCACACAGCAGGAATAATCGCCGGCGCGTTTCTCGTTTTAGTCGGTGTGCTCGGGTTGATAAAACCGGACTTCGCGCAAGTCGTGAAGCAGTTTCCACGCTCTCGGGTTGCCGGAGTTGTGCTGCTCACCATTTGTGCGGCTTGGACAATGTGGTTGCTCGCCACCATCCAGATGGGCGAATTCTCCAGCTTCCGTCGTCCGCTCCTGATTGCTTTGCCAATCGGTTACGTGCTCACGCTGTTTTTCGTCGATGAATTCCTCGCGGTACGCGCTCTCGGGATTCTCTGTTTGCTCGCGGCCGAACCGCTGCTTGATGCGGCCTTTTTGCGCTACGAAACGAGCCGCTTGCTCGTGACGGCGTTCGCTTACGTGCTGATAATCGCGGGCTTGTTCTGGGTGGCGATTCCGTACGTCCTTCGCGACCAAATTAATTGGAGCGCCCGCAGTGTTTTTCGCTGGCGCTCTCTGCATGCGATCGTGTTGGTGTACGGCTGTGTGATTCTCAAGTTCGCGTTTACGCAGTATTAAAAAAACTTCGCTGTAGCGACCGGCTGTGCCCGGTTTAGGCGGAGTATTCGATTTCATGATGAACACGGCCCGGAGGGCCGTGGCGACACAAGATAGATGAATCGCATTCTGGTGATCCGCGGTGGCGCAATCGGCGATTTCATTCTCACTTTGCCTGCGCTCAAAGCGCTTCGTGACGCGCAGCCACAGGCGCACTTGGAGATTCTCGGCTACAAGCACATTGCAGTGCTTGCGGAGAAACGCTTCTACGCGCAAGCGGTGCATTCGATCGAACACGCACCGCTCGCCAGATTTTTCGCGCGCAACTCGGAATTGCCTGCGGAATTGGTCGACTATTTCTCGAGCTTCGATTTAATCGTCAGTTATCTCTACGATCCCGACCGGATCTTCGAAACAAATCTTCGTCGATGTGGCGTCCAAAATCTGATTTGCAGACCCGCACGGATCATCGAAAACGCCGGCCATGCGGCCCGGCAGCTTGCGCGACCAATTGAGGAACTGGGAATAAACGTTGTCGATCTTGCCGAGAGAATTTTTCCTTCAATAGGAGATCGGGAGTTTGCCCGCGAATTTCTCGCGTCGGTGCCGCAACCGATTATCGCAATACATCCGGGAAGCGGCAGCCACCTAAAGAACTGGCCACTCGAAAACTGGATTGGCTTGTTTTCGTCCGCCGGTCGTTTCGCAGACCTGGAACGCCTGGTGGTGATCTCAGGCGAGGCGGACGAAGCTCAGACCGACCAATTGGAACGCGAATGGAAGAATCGCGATGTCCGTTTCGCCAGGAACCTGCCGCTGCCCAGCCTCGCCGCTGTCCTTGAGCGCCCGATTTTCATCGGGCATGACAGTGGAATTTCGCATCTGGCTGCGGCAGTCGGCGCACATTGCATTCTACTCTTCGGCCCGACGGATCCAGATGTTTGGGCGCCAAAGAACGAGAACGTGCGAGTTCTCAGGCCGCCGAGCGGGAAACTCAGCGATCTGAAGACCCAAACGGTCGAAGAAGCTCTCGGTGGCCTGCTGTCTAGCTAGTTCTACTCACCTCGCCCGCGGCTGTAGTGTGCGCTGTCCTCAGCGCATAATCTTACTTCGCCGCGACGGCGGACTTCCGCTGAGGATAGCGGACTCTACAGTAGCACTGCTGCTGGGCTTAACTTTCGTAGCCGCGAGGAAACTTCTGATGCCAGTTCCAAGCGCTCTCGATAATCGCATCGAGGGATTGGAATTGCGGTTGCCAGCCAAGTTCCTTCTTGATTCTCTCTGAAGAAGCGATGAGCCGGGGCGGGTCGCCTGGTCTGCGTGGTTTTTCAATCGTCCGGATTTTTCGTCCCGTGATTTTGCGGCACGATTCGATCACTTCTCGTACGCTCGAACCGCCGCCCGTGCCGAGGTTGTAATAGCCGCTGGCGGCTTCGCCGAGGGCTAGGATATGCGCGTTGGCGAGATCGAGGATGTGAATGTAATCGCGAATACAGGTTCCATCCGGCGTGTCGTAGTCGGTTCCGTAAATTTCGACGTTCGGTTTTTCACCGAGCGCCACCTGCAGCACAGCCGGAATGAGATGCGTCTCCGGTCGATGGTCTTCGCCAAATTTCTCGGTTGCGCCGGAGGCATTGAAGTACCGCAGACAAACAAATTTCACTCCATGAATCTCGTCGTACCAGCGCAGAATTTTTTCAAACGCGAGTTTGGATTCACCATAGGGACTGATGGGGCGCGGCTGCGCGGTTTCGTCGATTGGCAGGCGATCAGGCGGACCAAAAAGGGCACACGTCGACGAAAAGATGATCCGCCGCACACCAACCGCGACCATGGCATCGAGCAGATTCAATCCATTGCAAATGTTGTTGCGAAAATATTTGGACGGGTTCTGCATTGACTCGCCAACCAGCGCGTTGGCGGCGAAATGCATCACGGCGTCCGGCCGATGAGTGGAAAGGGCAGCCTGGATCTGCTGGCGGTCTGCAAGTTCGCCTTCAATGAAATGCGTCCGGGAATCAACGGCGTCCCGATGGCCTTCACTCAAGTTGTCGAAAATGGCAACTTCATGCCCCTCATTCAGCAAGAGCTCGGAGCAAACGCTCCCAATGTAGCCCGCTCCGCCAACAACAAAGATTTTCATTGGCGGTGAAAATGCAACGTGATCAGCGCTAAATCAAAAGCAACTCGCCAGACGACCGCTGCCTACCGCGCGGGTTCGCTCGTCGCCTGCTAGTTTGAAACCGAAGGGCGACGCGGAGTATTTTGCGCAACGGTTTTGCCCTTCTTCTTTTCGAGAGCTGCGACCATCTTCTTCACGCAACTATGTTTGCAACGCGGGGCGAGGACTTTCAAACTTTCTTCCTCCGAACCCCATTGCAATATCTCGATGTCCACATAGCGGACACCCCAGTTCTTCACGTCTGATCGGGTGGCCTTATAAAGATCGATAGTGTCGGTGCCGACCAAGGCGTTCCCATAGTCGTCGATGACGTATTCTTCACTGCTATCGGCGAGGCGAAAGCGCGTTCCAAGCGGGTATCGCGACCAATCTGAAGCTGCACTTAGCACCTGCCGGCCGGAAAGATATGTGCCGACTGCGTTGTGAGCCCCGCTTCCTCCTTCGTGTTGTGTGTACGCGGTAGTGCGCACCTTTGGAATGCGCTTTCCAGTGGTGAGAGTCGGTTTCGATTGCGTCGCGCAGCCTACGACAAAGCAGGTCAAAGCTCCCGCGAACGCTAGGTTAAGGCATCTAGGCATCGGCGTTTCGAGCCCTCAATAGCAGGCCAGTCAGCCAGCGGCAAGCGATTTTTACGGAAATTCCCTAGGTCTTGGACGGACTCACCGCCACCTTTCGGCTCGCGTCGGTGTCGATTTAGCAGCTTACCTCGGGGCTGTTTGCGTCAATTCGGTGGTGCAATGTGGGCACCGTGTCGCCTTGATCGGGATAGTCATCGCACATGCCGGACAATCCTTTGAGACCGGCGCGGCGTTCGGCGCGGGGCGCTTCATCTTGTTGACTGCTTTTACGACAAGGAAGATGCAGAACGCAACAATGACGAAGTTAATAACAAGCGTGATAAAGTTACCGTAGTTCCAGGTGATCGCCTTGTGAGCCAGTGCGTCGGCCGGAGTTGAGAAATTAGTCATCCCATCCCCGCCGGCCTTTAAAACAATAAACTTGTTGGAAAAATCGAGCCCGCCGGTAAGCAAGCCCATCGGAGGCATCAGAATATCTTTCACGAGCGAAGTAATGATACTTCCGAAGGCCGCGCCGATGATGACACCGACAGCGAGATCAATGGCGTTACCCTTGACCGCGAATTCTTTGAATTCCTTCAACATGTCGCTCACTTAATCAGGCGACGACGATATTGACGAGCTTTTTAGGAACAACAATCACTTTGCGAACCGCCTTACCGGCAATCCGGTCTTGAACTTTCGGGTTCGACAGCGCGACCGTCTTCAGTTCCTCCTCGGTAGCCACAATCGGCATTTTCACACGATCGCGAAGTTTGCCGTTTATTTGAATGACGATTTCAACTTCGTCTTCAATAAGCAAACGCTCGTCGTAAGCCGGCCATGATTGTTGAGTAATATCTCCGAGCGCGTCGCCGAATTCAGCGCTTAATCTTTCCCAAAGCTCGGACGAAATGTGCGGAGCGAATGGATTAAGTAGGATCAGAAACGGCTGCATCGCCGCCAAGGGAATCGTTTCGACGTTCGTAAACGCATTCACGAAAATCATCATCTGCGAAATCGCCGTGTTAAAGGAGAACGATTCGATGTCCCCCGTCACTTTTTTGATCGTGGCATGCAGCAACTTTTGCTGCGGCTTGGTGGCATCGATAGCTTTGATCCTTTTCGATAATTCCCACTCGCCTCCCTGGTTCTCTGTCATGAGCAACCGCCAGACGCGGGCAAGGAAGCGCGCGACGCCTTCGACGCCGCGGGTACTCCACGGTTTCATTTGCTCGAGCGGTCCCATAAACATTTCGTAGCAACGAAATGCGTCCGCGCCGTGCTGATCGATCACGTCGTCGGGATTAACGATGTTCCCGCGCGATTTCGACATTTTCTGGTTGTCCTCGCCGAGGATGATTCCCTGGTTCACCAACCGCTGAAACGGCTCGGGCTTCGACACGTAACCCAGATCGAATAACACTTTTTGCCAGAACCGAGCGTAAAGCAGGTGCAACACTGCGTGCTCAGTTCCTCCGACGTACAAATCTACGCCGCCAGGTTTATCCCCGCCCATCCAGTACCGTTCCGCTCGTTCGCCAATGAATCGCTCGTCATTGTGCGGATCGCAGAAGCGCAGGTAATACCAGCATGAGCCTGCCCACTGCGGCATGGTATTTGTCTCGCGCATCGCCTTGTCGGAGTAACGGGTCCACTCTTTTGCTTTTGCCAGAGGCGGTTCGCCGGTACCGGTCGGTTTGTAATCGTCCAGCGGCGGCGAAACGACTGGCAATTCTTTTTCCTGCAACGCGCGATGTTTCCCGTTTTCCCAAACAATTGGAAACGGCTCGCCCCAGTATCGTTGACGCGAGAATAACCAGTCGCGCAGTTTGTAATTGATTGCCCTTTTGCCGGACCCGCGTTCTTCCAGCCACGCGGTGATTTTCTTTTTCGCCTCAACGCTCGTTAGGCCGTTGATGATCGGCGAGTTGATGGCGATGCCTTCGCCGGTAAATCCAAATGCCGGCTCATCTTTTGTTGGCTGAACAACGACGACAATCGGCAAATCGAATTTCTTCGCGAACTCCAGATCGCGTTCATCGTGCGCCGGCACGCCGCCTATCGCGCCAGTCCCATAGCCAAGCAGCACGTAATCAGCGATCCAGATTGGAATCTTCTTGTTGGTGGCCGGATTGATCGCATACGCGCCAGTGAACACGCCGGTTTTTTCTTTTGATAGATCGGCACGCTCCAGCTCACTTTTACGCGCGGCGCGCTCGCGATATTCGCGCACTGCCGGCCACTGCTCCTCGGTAACGATCAAATCAACCAATGAATGTTCCGGCGCGAGCACCAGGAATGTACCGCCGTAAACCGTGTCGGGTCGCGTAGTGAAAACGCGAATCTGCTGATCTACATTCTCAATCTTGAAATCGATCTCCGCGCCCTGGCTTCGACCAATCCAGTTACGCTGAAGCAGTTTAATTCCCACGGGCCAATCCAGTTCGTCGAGTCCCTCAAGCAATCGCTCCGCAAAAGCAGTGATGCGCAACATCCATTGCCGCATTGGTCTTCGCACAACCGGAAAGCCACCAACCTCGCTTTTTCCGTCTATAACCTCCTCATTCGCCAGGACTGTGCCCAACTCCGGACACCAGTTCACCGGGACGTCAGCAACATAAGCGAGGCGAACGCTGTCCGGATCGGTTCCGCGATAGGTCGAAATCGGCTCGGCCCGATTTGTCTCCGAGTTGAACCAGGAGTTGTAGATCTGCAGGAAAATCCACTGCGTCCATTTGTAATACGTTGGGTCGGTCGTGTTGATCTCCCGTTGCCAATCGTAAGAGAAGCCGATCCGCTTCAATTGGCTCTTAAACTTCGCCACGTTTTCACGGGTGGTGACCGCCGGATGCTGACCGGTTCTGATCGCGTATTGCTCCGCGGGAAGACCAAACGCGTCCCAGCCCATCGGGTGCAACACGCTGAAGCCACACAGCCGTCTATAGCGAGCAACGATGTCGGTGGCGGTGTAGCCTTCCGGATGACCAACGTGCAGCCCGGCCCCGCTCGGGTAAGGAAACATATCGAGCACATAGAATTTTGGCTGCGCAGGCTCGAAACCCTTCTCGCCGGGGTTAGGCGCGTGAAAAAGTTGGCGCTCTTCCCAGATGGCCTGCCATTTCGGCTCGATTTGGTCGAACGGATATGGTTTACGGCGGTCGCTACTCATTGCAGGTAAATCAGGAAACCAGAAGCCAGGAAAAGAAACGAGAATTTACTCTTGTTTTCTGGTTTCCACATTTCAATTGAATGGTGATCGAGCTTGTAGTCGCAACGCGCAACAGGCATAAGACGCGTGAGATCCGGGATATTCTCGGACTGGAGTTTAAGGTGCGCGATCTCGGAGCGCATCCCAACGTTTCGGAGATTCGCGAGAGTGGAACGTCGTTCGAGGAAAATGCGACGCTCAAAGCTCTCGCCGTATCAAGACAATTGCCAGCTCTTGTGATTGCTGACGATTCGGGATTGGAGGTTGACGCTCTCGGCGGTGCACCGGGAATTTATTCGGCGCGTTATGCTGGCGCGAACGCGACGGAGAAGGACAAAATCGATAAATTACTCCGCGAGCTTGAGCGAGTTCGCGCTACAGATGATGGGCATCGCGCTCGATTTTTCTGTGTCGTAGCGCTGGCGCGTAACGGCGATCTGCTCGGAATCTTCGAAGGAACAGTCGAAGGAAGAATCACTGATAAATCACGAGGCGACTCCGGATTCGGCTACGACCCGATTTTCGTTCCTGATGGATTCGAGCAAACGTTCGGTGAACTGCCCAAGGAAGTGAAGAATAACATCAGCCATCGCGCCAAAGCCATTCGCGCAGTCGCCGAGAAACTTAAACGGCTTGAGTTCAGCGACTAAGGCGAGGGAGGTGGAGGAGCAGGAGCAGGAGGAGCCGGTCCCGTTTGGGTAACGCCACCAGCTGCCCTGATCTGATACCCAACTTTCGTGATGCCAACCGATCGAACTTTGTCGAGGACTCCAATCACGTCGCCATACATCGCCATCGGCTGCGCGCTGATTGAGATTTTGATGTCCTTGTTTGCCCTGTGAAGCTGGAATAATCGAGGCATTACTTGATCATCCGGCACAAATACGTTGTCGAAGAATACCGCGTTTCCTTCCAGCACTTTGATCGAGACGAAGTCCTTCACCCCGGTTGGCGGCGGCCCAACCGCAGCTGGTAAATTGACGCGAATGCCTTTCATGTGCGTCTGGCTCAAGCTGACCATCATGAAACTGGCGAGCAGAAAGAACATGATGTCGATCAACGGGATGATCTCGATTCGTGCGTGCTTCTTCGGAACTGGCGAGGATAGTCTCATATCTAGTAGGAAGCCCCCGTCATGGTGAATGTGATGGGAATGTTAACCTTGGAAACTGTTCCAGGTCTAAATCGCCACTCCCGAAACGCGCTAGTGGCGGCATTATCCAGGATAGGACTCCCAGTGCTTTGCGAGACGGAACAGCTGGTGACGTTGCCGCTAGCTGCGTCCACCGTGGCGACGATCACTCCACTCCCGGTGACATGCCGCGAACGAGCCTCGTAAGGATACTGTGGACGTGGCGCGTATAAGGCGAGGGCTTTTGCTCGCGACATCGACATCGGTCCCGGGCTCTTGATTGGCACGAACTTTTGCGCTGTCTGTGGCTGTTTCGGTGGCGGTGTTCTTTCTTCGACAAATTCTGGTTGAATCTCCGGCGGAGGAGGAGGCTCTGGAATGGGAATATCTTCAGGCGGCGGAGTCGCCTCAGGCGGGGCCAGCACCGCTTCCACCACTTGCGGCGGCTGAGGGGGTAAGTCCACCGGAGGAGCTTCGTGGCGCTGGGACACCGCAACAGCAGTCAAGTGGATTCCTAACGCAACTCCAAGTGCCGTCCAGAAATACCATGGCGGGGGTGGCCGGTAAATGAGCTGGCTCGCCTTCGTTGGCGTTTGTGCTAGCGGTTCTGCCATACCAAAATCAATGTCCCCCAGGAACGGCCTTGAGCGATTCGCTCTTAATTTCGAAGGAAATCTTGTAATAGCCGGCCGCGCGAACAAGGTCCAGCAGGTGGGCAACGTTCAGGTGGACTGAATCCTTGTCGCCCCGCAGGAAGACCTTCGCGTCAGGAGCCGATTGGTGCGCCATTTTCAGAAGGTTTAGCAATTGCTCATCACCACTCATTTCGTCCTTATCAAAGAAATAATGGCCGTCTTTATCGACCGACACGCTGATGTATTCGCGTTTTGTCTGGACCTCACCCGAAACACCCGAGGGCAGATTCACTTTGATCCCCTTCATGTGCACCTGACTCAGGCTCACCATCATAAAACTGGCGAGCAGAAAGAACATGATGTCGATCAACGGGATGATCTCGATCCGCGCTTTCTTATGTGGAATGGGTGACGCTACGCGCATACTATATTACTAGATGGAAGACCGCGTTGCCGATGAGGGCGTGCCACTCTCTATCGCCACGTGTCGCTCTGCGGTGTGGGCTTGGAGCATAACTTCCAAATTGGTGGCTGCCGTTTGCAATTCGAACTCTAAGTTAGACACCCGAGAGGTGAAAAAGTTAAACGGGATCAATGCAAAAATGGCGATACCCAGACCGCATGCCGTGGCAATTAGCGCTTCGGCAATACCGCCAGTGACGGCTTGCACAGCGAGTTCCTCGTTGCCCAGAAAACTGAAGGACCTGATCAGACCGGTGATTGTGCCCAACAGACCTAGCAGTGGCGCGAGCGTCACCAGCGTATCCATGACTACCAGGAAGCGTCCGGCGCGTTTGATCTCAATGCCTGCGGCAACCTGTAACGCTGCCTCGAGCGAGCTGTGCTGATGGTTGAGACCGTTCCAAAGCATTCGCAGTACAGGGTCGCGGGAACTACGTGAAAGCCTCGAGGCCTCGGCAGTGTCACCATTTTCAATTGCGGTGAAAACTTTCTCGATCCGTTTTGGATCCCGCCGGAACCAGCGGCCACCCCACCAAATGCATCGCTCGAGCACAACGGTGAGCGCTACGATCGAGACGATCAGAATCGGCCACATCACCGGACCGCCTTTGTGAAATTTGTCGATCAACCAGTTACCGGCTAAAAAACCAGCAGGCTGTTCCGGAGTGGCCGCAACAGCTGGAGGAGCACTCGCTGCTGCAGCTGCAGCAGGACTTGTTGCGCCAGCTGCTGCCGGACTGGTCACGGCGCCCGGCGCTCCGGGTTGGCCTACTGCCGGAGGTTGTCCTACGGCTCCGGGTTCTCCCGGAGGCGGCGGTTGCTGCCCCGGCGCCAGGTTTGTGGCAGGTGGCTGCTGCGCCGCGGCCGCCGGATTCGTCGGCGCCTGAGCACCCGGACTCGTACCACCGGTTGCCGGCGGCGCTTGTGCCGGAGGCGGAACTTGCGCGAGCGAAACCAACGCGAACGCGACTATAGAGAGACAGATAGTGAGTAGTGTTTTCATAGTTGAAGCACGAGTTTGATGACCGATTCGATTCGGTACGGGTTTTCCGAGGTTTTCCGTTATCGCAGAGGACTGGTTTGAGAGTCCAGCAAAACTTTTCATTTTTTTCCGCGATGCTCCCTGTTGCCTAGGGGCCCATCTTTAAATCGAAATATCTATACTGCAAGGACGTAGGCAAGTATTTCAAATTGTGTTCTCTAAGAATTTTTCAGCGTTGCCAGTCGGAGAATCTTGCGCAATCGCGACCGTGTTGCGCAAGCGCGGCCAATCATCGATCTCTGCTTCCAATTCATCTCCCGCTTGAATCGGGCCAACGCCAGCGGGTGTTCCAGTTAGAATCACATCGCCCGGCAAAAGTGTGAGCGATTGACTGACGAATGAAATAATCTGCGCAACTGAATGGATCATTCGGCTCGTGCGCGCGCTCTGGCGCACTTCGCCGTTCTGCCACAACTTTATCGACGCGTCGCGCACATCGGCATCGACATACACGAAGGGTCCGATCGGCGTATACGAGTCGAACGATTTGCAGCGACCAAATTGCTTCTCCTGTTTTTGCAAATCGCGATCGGTAATATCGAGGCCGATTGTGTAACCGAAAACGTGATCGAGTGCACCGTCTGCGCTGACATTTTTCGTGCGAGCGCCGATCACGACAGCCAGTTCAGTTTCAAAATCGGTTTGGTGCTTGGGAAACGCTATTTCGATCACGCCGTGATGAGCCAGCAGCGAACTCGGCGCCTTGAACCAAATCAACGGCGCGCCGATTTCAGTGCGTTTCATCTCCGCGATGTGATCCGCATAGTTCAATCCGACCGCGATCAATTTCGATGGCGCGACTGGAACATCGATTTGCAGACTCGCGAGCGGCAGTATTCCGCCCGTGGACTGAACTTGAGTCCAGTACGGCTGTGACAGCCGATGCACTTCATCGCCGCGCAATTCGCCGTAAAAGAATTCGCCGCCCGATCTGAATCCGCCAAATGTTTTCATGCGCGGAATTGTAGGGCAACCGCTTCGGTTGCCGAATCAAAACTGGCAGGTGGTGCGCCTGCCCTGCAATTTCATTTTGGCACGACGACCACAAAATCGCGCACCGGTTTGCGCCCTGAGATTGAGAATGCGCTGCCGTCCTCGCGTGCAAACCAGAACGCGCTCGAGGAACCACCGTCGAGATTCATTGCACGCCGGGTTTTCGAATCCGCAACGATGGGCGTCGTGGCGAGGATGTTTGCCAACTCTGCAAGCGAAACGTCCGAGCAAACGCCGAGAAATGCGCGGTCGTTTGTCGCTAATCCGGCAAAAGTTCGCCGCGCCAGCTGTGAATCGTTCAGGCCGCGAATGCGCTTGCTTTCTTCAACGAGAAATGGTCCGGATTGAATTGCGGCGATGGTTTTTTTCCTGCGGGAAAATTCACTCACACGCACGACGTCAATGCCTCGGTCCGCCTGAAGGAAGATTCCCGTGATCAGAGGGGCCCGGCGTGACGGCGAGAAAGTCTTACCGTCGATAACTCGCAAACCGATCGGCTTGAATTCCGTGTCGAAATAACCGCCGTTCACGCCACACACGCATTTTTCTCCCTTCATCGCCGCACCCAGACTTTGGCCGTCAGGATTATCGATGACACGCAACGCAGTCGACTTAGCGGAGAAAACTGCAACATCGACATTCACTCGCTGGCCGGCGGCGGCGTCTTCCACAACCACATGCCGATGCTCAATTCCTGCGCGGCCAGATTCCGATTCGGCCGAAAGGATTTTCCACTCTGCGTGCGCCGAGGCTGTGGTCGCGAGAAGAAGGAGAACAGCCCATGCAAATTTCCCTGTCATGTCGAGCGAAGTCGAGACATCCCGTGAACCTGTCTCTGGGTTTCGCACCGGGATTCCTCGACTTCGCTCGGAATGACGCTCGAGAGATCGGGCTTACGCTTTGCCCGCGTATTTGGTGAAGAGCGCCTGAAACCCTGGATCGTTCCGAAGCGGGTCCCATGCGGGATTAACTTTGAGCGTCTCCAACGTCACTTCGCTTGGCCGACTCAATAGTCCATCTAACAACTCGATTGCGCGAGCGTTGTCACCGAGGATCGTATAAACCTGCGCGACCTGCTCAGTGGTTTGCGGACCTTCGAATGCATCTTTGCTTTCCGGCCGCAAATCCGTAGCTCGTTGCGCTTCTGTGATGGCAGCATCCTTCTCACCGAGCCACGCCAGTAGTTTCGCCAGTTGAACGTGTAAATCCGCATCGTCCGGTTTTTGCTTCACCTGCTCTTCAAGAATGTCTTTCGCTTTGAGGAGGGCCGTGCGCGACGCTGCGTCATCGCTCAAACCTTTTTGAGCAATACCGATGGCGAAATACTTTATGGCTAGCGAACCCGGAACCGCCGCGAATGCATCGTCCGTGAACCGTTGACCCAGTTGCAAAAGCTGCTGGTACTTGCGTTGCAACAGGAGAAGATTGGCTTCTCCCTCGACAGTCTTCAGGCGCTCTTCGTCGCTCATCGGAAATGATTTTCCTTTCTCCACGGCGCGCTCATACACGCCGAAATCACCTTTCTCGGCGATGCCAAGTTTGACCTTGAGCTCCCAGAGTCCCATCGCTTGAGGATTAATCTTGAGCGCGCGATCGACTGTTCTGTTGGCAGCGTCGAAGTTTCGCAACATCTGATAATTCATAACGAGATTTTGCAGCGGCCAAGTGTCTTTTGGATTCAAACTGGCTGACTTCTCAAGATTTGCAGTAGATTCCTCCCATTTTCCCTGGCGGCGTTGGATCGCACCGATGGCCAGATACACTTCCGATTCGTTAGGCAATCCGCGCTGCGCGATCTCAAATTCTCTTAACGCCGCGTCGTAATTGTTGTCGCCATAGTAGTACGAGAACCCGAGCGCGAGATGAGCTTCCGGCAAATCAGGTTGGAGTTGCAGAGCGCGCTCGGCCAGACTGCGCGCTTTGTCGCGGTGTTCCGGTGTGGCCTCATGTGTGCGCAACATCCAGCTTTCCAATTGCGAATAGCGCGCGAGGGCCAGAGCGAAGTTTGGATCCAGGTCGATGGCGCGCTGATAAAGCTGCCCGCTTTGTTTCAGTTTTGCTGAGTCCTCAAAAGCACAGGAAAGATCATGCGCCTGCACGAAAGCCAAATAAGCCTCGCCATTTTCCGTGGGCTTCAGCGTCATCTGCGATTTCTCCGCGGGAGATAGCTTTGCTTGCAGCGCATTTGCAATTTCGCGCGCGAGATCGCTTTGGATCGCGAAAACGTCGGTGACATCGCGGTCGTAATCGTTCGCCCAGACGTGCTCATCGGTGTTGGCGTCGATTAATTGCACGTTGACGCGCACCCGGTTTCCCGAGCGGCGCACGCTCCCCTCAAGAATATTGGAAACCCCAAGCGCCTTGCCGATTTCACGAAGGTTCGTCAGCTGGCCTCTATATTGCATCACCGATGTGCGCGAAATCACCCTGAGATCGCTTATCTTCGACAAATTGGTAAGCACGTCGTCCTGCACGCCGTCGGCGAAATAGGCGTTTTCTTTTTCATCGCTCAGATTTTCAAATGGCAGGACGGCAATCGATTTATCGACCTTGTGCGCGGCGACACGAGGCAAGAGAAAAAAGCCTGTGGCCGCGGAAATAACCACGCCGGTAGCGATCAGCATGATTACGTTCCGTCGACGACG
The DNA here is from genome assembly GCA_049791915.1 of Candidatus Udaeobacter sp. Lineage (GTDB taxonomy): Bacteria > Verrucomicrobiota > Verrucomicrobiia > Chthoniobacterales > UBA10450 > Udaeobacter. Next base: position 1,507 of record JBARAJ010000161.1, on the reverse strand, counting down.
GGTCCTGGGCGCGGGAGTATCAGGCGTTGCTTGAATCCCCTGCGGCGTGATGTCGAACGCCCACGCAAGAATCAGGGCAATCGGAAATCCGACGAGCAGCAACAGAATCACCAGTCGCAGAGACCAGTTTGGCAATTCCCATGCTGGAAACGTGGCCGAAGCCAATTGGATGATGCCGCCGGCAGCAATGACGTAGGCTGCCGCCACCCGATAAACTTTGCGCCGTTTTACTTCCTCGAAGAAGCCGGTCATAAGAAGAGTTTTGATTCGGAACTATACTGCAGCCGTGAGTATAGACACAAATTGACGCCCGACATTCATTCTACCTAGTCGATTACGCCGTACAAAGGGTGAACCGCTTGTCACCTGCAATTCATCGACAACTCGACGTCAGGCTTTTGGGAGATTTCGATTAAGGCCTGAAAACGGCCATCAGATCGCAACGGGTCCCAAATCGGATCCAGTTTCAGTGAAGAGACCGTGACTCCGGCTGGAGTAATCAATGAACCTTCAAGAAGTTCAAGCGCTGCGTCGTTTTCTCCCGTCCAGGCGTAAATTTGCGCCATCGCGAGCGTCATCTTTGGTCCATCCAGTGCGTCCCGAGATTCGGGAAGGAGCATCATGGCGCGTTTGCCCTCGGCGATGGCCGCATTCTTTTCACCCAGACCAGCAAGGACCATCCCGAGCATCATGTGACGCGACGCGTCATCGGAGCCTTCTTGTATCGCTTTTTCCAGAATCGAACGAGCACGTTGAAACGCCGAACGCGCATGCTCCTTGTCATTCACGAAAGTATAAAGAGCGCCCTCGAGATACTCTTTCGGTTTGTCATCGGTACGAACGTCGCCGGGCAACTGTTTTAAAATGGCCACGGCGTCGTGAAATTTCCGTTGCAGCATCAAGAGATACGCCCGGCCAACCATGCCCTCCGCATCAGAAGCAGCGCCCGGCTGGATTTGCGCCAACTGTTTGTCGATCTCGGACAGATCGCCTTTCAAATCCACGGCGAGCATCGCCTTGCCCATGCGCGCGCTCACCGAGTTCGGTGCAATTTCGATCGCGCGATCGAAAAGTCTGTCCGCATGTTCGAAGTCATCAGCGGCGCGATAATTGTCAGCGAGATTCATGAGGAGAAACGCGTCCTTTGGACTCAGGGAAGCGGCTTTCTCCATGTTCGCAGTGGATTCGGCCCATTTTCCCTGGCGACGCTGAATCGCTCCAATGGCCAGATAAACATCGGCAGAGTTTGGCAAACTTTTCCTGGCGATGGCGAATTCGTCCGAAGCGCGCTGGTAATCGCGCTCGCAATAATAATGGTAAAAGCCTGACGCCAAGTGTGCCTCGGGCAGGTCAGGCTCTGATCGAAGCGCTTCTTCGGCGGCTGCCTGCGCTTTTGCTTTACGCGCGGGCGTGGGATCGAAGGTGTGATAGATCCAGTCTTCGACCCACGCCAATGCTGCAAGGGCACCAGCAAAATTTGGATCGAGCCTGGTCGCCTTCTCAAAGA
>JBARAJ010000160.1:0-2809 GCA_049791915.1 Candidatus Udaeobacter sp. | reverse complement strand
CCGCGCCACCGAGGACTTCGCCGACGCCAAGGCCGCGTCCCACACCGCCGCCTCGGCCGTAAGGTCTGCTTTGCTCACGTTTCATCGGGGACTCGCGATCAACTCGCGAGTCCCCGTAACGCGTACTTTTCTTTTTACACGCAGCGCCTTATTAGTAAGCGTCCAGCTGTCGTAATCTGTGGAACGATAAATACCATCTTCACAGCCTACAGTTCCGGCAAAAATCTCGCCGGTTGAATTGCACACATTACAGCGGCAGCGTTGCGTTTCGCCGGGCGGCACTTTGGGAGCGTATGCGCCCTCACCAACACGGATCGCACTTTCAAGTCCGGCTCCTGGCTGGGTGAAACCGTTTTCGTAACGCTCCAATCCCGATGGCGCTTAGCATAATCCGTACTCAGATTAGAGAATTCCGAAAAATGTTGGGCACACTTCCGGATTCCACCTAAGATCGCCATTGCTGTCTCGGGTTAACCGCCAAGGGAAACAACTCCGCTTCGCCTATGAAAAAAAATCCACTTCAAAATCTGCATTCTTTAATCTTCGCATTTCAATTGCCTCTGTTCTTTGCGTTTGTGGCATCGCTGTGGCGCTGTTCGCCCAGGGAAATCGCACAAAGCCCGTCCAACAAACCAATCGCTCCGGTTCAAACCAGGACGCCCCCGGTACACAGAGACCCGACGTCGTGCAAATGGTCGGGCCTGTCGTGCTGAATGCAAACTTGCACGATTTACCTTATGTCCCACCCAAGGAAGAAACCGACGAGAGAGTCCTGACCCGCTATCCGCACGGGGACGGCGCACCGCCGCAGGCGGCGCCCTCTTCACCATGGTTGCAAAAGCTGCTTAAGGGACTTTGGCGCCCGACGCCGACCATGCCAGGACCGTTGCTAACCTTTGAAGGCGGCGCTGCAGCCCAGTACGTACGGGCACTGCGCCACCTGCGGGCAGGGATGAAATGGTGGTGGCCATCGACAGCCCGTCCACCGGCGGCGTGACCTTGACTCAGGTCCATGCCCGGTTCTTTCATGTCGATTTTGCTACGCCAGCGAATTCAACTTTCGGCGTTGGTGCGAACCACACTCCGAATGCCGAGATCACTGTCAACGCGTTCGTTGACGCCTTCACGGATGCCGCTGGTTTTACAATTGTGCCTCAGCAGGGACAGTCCCAGCGAATCCAAACTCTTGGCGATAAAATCATGACGCCGATGGTTTACCAGAACCGCAGTGGCACGGAATCGTTGTGGACATCTAATACCGTTTGTACCGACGGGCCTTGCACGCAGCCAACAGGTGTTCGCTGGTATCAATTCGATGTGACCGGCGGCACCTTTCCCGCCACCCCCGTTCAACAGCAAACCTGGACCAATGGCAATGACGGTTTGTATCGCTTTATGCCCAGCATCGCCGTCGATAACGCGGGTAATGCGGCCATTGGCTATGCAACGTCGAGCTCGACCGCGTTCCCCGGGATTCGTTATGCCGGGCGCCTCGTCAGTGACCCGCCAGGTAACCTTGGCCAGGGGGAAGCGACAATGTTCACCGGCGCTGGCAGCCAGACCGGCACTAACGGCCGCTGGGGCGATTATAGCATGACTACGATCGATCCCGCCGATAACATGACCTTCTGGACCGTGGGTGAATACTACGCTAACACCAGCAGCTTTAACTGGCACACGCGCGTCGCCAAATTCAATTTCGTAGGCGGCGGAAGTCCTACTCCAACGGCAACGGCTACAGCTACCGCGGCGCCGAGGTCTACGCCGACGCCAAGGCCGCGTCCCACACCGCCGCCTCGGCCGTAAGGTCTGCTTTAGCTCACGTTTCTTCGGGGACTCGCGATCAACTCGCGAGTCCCCGTAACGCGTACCACTTTTGAGGGAATTGCCAGCAGCAGCGAGAAAGCTGGTCCAGCATAAGCCAATGAGGCGCACGTGTTGCGCCCGCGGTGATCAGCAAACTCCCACTGCCGTGGTGCTGGCGTTGGACGAGGCCTCGGCCTCGGAATATCCCGCACCACGGCAGTGGGATCGGACCCTTCGAAAGACACCGCCGCCAGGAGTTCCAGCATAGGCAAATCCTTCGGAGGCAATCCCCCCAGTCGCCACCGCCCAGATATTTCCGCCCGGCGGAAGTAATCCGCTACTGACGTCACACCATTGGTCGGCGTCATTCATTGATCGGAACACACCGCCGGCTGCGCCTGCAAAAATGTGACCGATTGGGTTGATCACCACGCTGTTCACGTCAAGTGCTGTGAAGCCTCCATTTTGTTCCGTCCATGTATCACCGTTATCAGTGGATCGAAACATCCCACCTCCTTACCCATAATGGAATGTGTTCCGGCGAAGACGTGATAGTTGCTACCATTAACGGCCAGTGCTGCAACGTCGGTCCATCGAGAGGTAAACTCCGCCTCCTTCGAATGTGCCGGCAAAGATGTCTCCATCTGCATTAACTGCTAGTGAGATCACAAACGGAAATTCCAATCCATTGTTGACCGCAATCCAGTGATCTCCATTATCGGTGGAGCGGAAGACACCGCCAAACGTTCCTGCAAAGATGTGACCTACAGGACTAATTGCCAACGCCCACACATTAGTCGCTGTTAGCCATTGTTGATTTCCGTCCACGTTTCAGCGTTATCAGTCGAGAAAATGCGCCTGGATGATAAAGTTTTGTTTCATTGCGCTGGCGATTGATCCGACGTTGAAGCGCAAAGCAGATCAATAGTTTTTCTTGTTTAGCGCGAAAGCACGGAACATAAATCGCCGCGGCGTGACGGCTCAGAGGCGTTCCCCTTCCACT
>JBARAJ010000159.1:0-51514 GCA_049791915.1 Candidatus Udaeobacter sp. | reverse complement strand
ATTTTGACGAAGTTGTCGACGGTGCGTGATCTGAAGGTGATTTCGCGCACGTCGACGGCGAAATATCAGAGTAAGCCGGACAATCTGAAGACGGTGGCGCAAGAGCTCGGCGTTTCCAATATTCTAGAGGGAGCGGTGCAGAGAGCAGGCGACAAAGTGCGTGTGAATGTGCAGTTGATCGATGCACGAGGCGATACCCATATATGGGCGAAAAGTTATGACCGGAACTTCAAGGATGTCCTGGCCGTTGAAAGCGAGGTAGCCGAAGAGATTGCGGAGGCATTGAAGGCGAATCTTTCGGCGAGCGAATCGCACGCGCTGGCCGCGGCGTCGACGCGCGACCCGGAAGCTCATGATCTTTTCCTGCGAGGTCAGTACGAGTTTCACAAAGCGCAGAGCACTCTGGCGCCAGACGCATTCGATCGTGCAGACGCGTTCTATGAGCAGGCGCTGGCGCGCGATCCAAATTCAATCGAGGCTGCTGCAGGGCTCGTTTATAATCGATTACTGCGACACTGGTTTGTGTCTCCGTTGGCGCCGCAGGAATTAGAGAAACTTAGGTCGATTGTGGATAGCACTCTGGCGCGTGCTCCAGAATCGCCAGACGCGCATTTCGCGCGGGGTGTATTTCTTTACTGGGGTTTTCGCCAATATGCTGACGCTTTGGCGGAATTCGACAGAGTGTTGGAGTTGCAGCCAAACAACGCCCAAGCACAACAATTTCGCGGATGGATCCTTCGGCGTCGCGGTGATTGGGAACGGTCGCTTCGCGAGATTCAACAAGCGCAGGAACTCGACCCGCGCGACCCGACAATCCCGGCAAATATGGGAGGAATTTACGTATCCTTGCGACTCTGGAATGACGCGGAACGTCCAGAATTGCGTGCCCTTGCCATGGATCCGCAGAACCTGGTCGCAGGCGTGCTCCTCTGTCGTAGTCGCCTTAACGGCACCGGTGACATTAAGTTAGCCCGCAAGGTTTTCGAAGAATTCCCCGACACAATCCGGACCAGCACCATCTCGTTTCAAGGTGACGCAATGGCTATCATCGGAATACGGCCATATCTGGATGTTATGGAGAGGCGCTTTACCGATGCTTTGCAAACTTTCCAGAGGGAAGCAGGCGCCGGCGATGCCGCGAATGCACAGACGCTTACTGTGCGGGCGATTCTGCACCTGATGTCACGAGAGAGTGAGGCAGCCAAAACAAATGCAGAGAAGGCGCTGCCTCTGCTCGAGGCCAGGGTAAGAGAGCGACCGGACGACCTTTTTGCGATCACAGAGCTAGCATGGGTCTATATCGCGCTCGGACGTAACGCTGACGCCTTGCGTCTCGCCAAACAGGCGGCCGACTCAATGCCAATCGAGAAGGATGCGCAATCCGGCACATATTTTCAGAACGGTCTCGCGCAAATCGAGGCGTGGGCGGGTAGACCTGAGGATGCCGTAAAACGGCTTCGACATTTATTATCAATCCCGGCTGGCCAGTCTGTTTCTATCGCTGTCTTAAAACTTGATCCAATCTGGGATCCCATTCGCGATCGTCCCGATTTCCAGGAACTGTTGTCGGGAACCGAACTGATCGGACTGAAGAAGTAAATTGGAAGCTATGAGCCGACGTCCTAGGGCAAGCGCTCCGGTTGCCCTACAATGTACATCGCTTGAAGGTGCCGTGTGGCACAAGATCGCAGGGTGAATCCGAAGACTTTCTTCGGTGAGCTAAAGCGGCGCAACGTGTACAAAGTTGCGGTGGCGTACGTCGTGGCCGGGTGGGCTCTTGCTCAAGGCCTCGCGCAGGTACTGCCGGTTTTCAGTATTCCCAACTGGGTCATTCAGGTGCTTGTCGTGCTCATCATAATGGGTCTGCCGATTGCGCTTGGTTTAGCCTGGGCCTTCGAGCTGACGCCCGAGGGAATTAAACGCACCGAAACGGCCGATGCCATGCCGGAGGCGACGCGAAGGAAGAAATACATCTGGATTTATGTGGTCGTTATCGCTGGTCTCTTATCAATCGGATTATTTTTTCTCGGTCGCTACTCGGCTGCCCCTGCGCAACACGCAGCCGTCGACACTCCGGCAAAGTCGATTGCGGTTCTGCCGTTTGAAAATTTGAGCGACGATAAACAAAACACGTACTTCGCCGACGGCGTTCAGGATCAGATCCTAACGAATCTGGCCAAGGTCTCTGAGCTGAGAGTCATCAGTCACACCACCGTGCGCCAGTACAAAAGGGGCGAGCCACGAAACCTGCGCGAGATTGGTAAACAGCTCGGCGTTACTCACATTCTCGAGGGTTCCGTTCAACGCGCCGGTGATCGCGTTCGTATCGCCGCGCAGCTAATTGATGCCGGTACGGATTCACAAATCTGGGCTGAGACGTACGACCGGACCGCGGCCGATTTATTCGCGATCCAGAGTGAGCTGGCGGAATCAATCGTTGCTCAACTCCAGGCAAAACTCTCGCCTGAACAAAAGGCCGACATCGAGGCGCGTCCAACTCAGGATTTGGTAGCGTTCGAGCTTTATCTTCGCGCCAAGCAAATCGTCGACAGCTATCTCATCGCAGAGGATGTCCGGGCCGCTTTGCTTTCCGCTCTGCAATCGCTGGATCAGGCAATCAAACGCGATCCCGATTTTGTCTCCGCGTACTGCTATATCGCGCGCACAAACGATCTGCTCTACTTTCTCGACCTCGATCCGACACTCGATCGGATCCTTCTTGCTGAAGCAGCAGTAAAGGCAGCGCTGCGCCTTCGCCCTGACTCGGCCGAAGCACACTTCGCGATGGCTGACTTTCTGTTTCGATGCCGCCGGGACTACGATGGCGCTCTAAAGGAACTCGCGATAGCGCGTCCCGGTCTGCCGAATGACACCGCGTTTTTCATTCTTTCAGGTTACATCAACCGGCGTCGCAACAATTGGGCTCAAGCGGAGCGAGACTTCTCTACCGCCGTGGCGCTCGACCCTCGAAATCCGAATGCTTACAACCTGCTCGCTGACACCTACAACCTGCAACGCAGGCATCTGCTCGCGGCGCAGGTTTACGATCGCGTGCTGGCTGCTGGCGAGCGCACGCCAATTGTATTTTTTCGAAAGGCCTCCGCCATTTTCAACGGCACAGGAAATTCAACAGAGTTGCGCGATGTGCTGGCCAATAATCCGGACATGGATATAGGCGGTGCACAAACTCCCACGCGAGTATTCCTGGCTTTAGTCGACCGTAACTTTGCCGAAGCGGAGCGGGTCCTTGCCGCTTCACCACGCGAAGATTTTCAAGACATCGATTACACCTTCTACTACCCCAAGGCGTGGTTTGAGGCGATGATTGCGAGAGCAAAAGGCGATTCCGCCCGTGCCATCGCTGCGTTCTCCCGCGCGCGAACAATCCTGGAACAGAGATTGGCGGTTAAGCCGGAAGACGCACGAACGATTGCCGTTCTCGCTCAGGTAGACGCCGGTCTCGGTCACAAAGAATTGGCGATTCAAGAAGCACAACACGCCGTCGATTTGATGCCAGTTTCGAAAGACATTTACGATGGCGCGTTAGTCCTTGAGGGATTAGCGCAGGTCTACACGTGGAGTAATGAACCTGATCGCGCCATCGAACTGCTGCAAAAGCTGGTAACAATGCCGGGTTACACTAACTACGCCCGACTCAAACTGTATCCCATGTGGAATCCGCTCCGCGGCGATCCGCGTTTCGAGAAGATCGTTAACTCACTCGCGCCGAAAGATCAGACCAAGTAAACTCGTGCGATGAATCCGAAGATATTCTTCGGCGAGCTGAAGCGGCGCAACGTGTACAAGGTGGCGGTCGCGTATGCCGTCGTCGGCTGGCTTTTGATTCAGGTCGCAACGCAGGTTTTTCCGTTCCTGGAAATTCCGAATTGGATGATTCGGCTTGTTATTCTTCTAACCGCGTTCGGTTTTCCGGTCGCGCTGATTATTGCATGGGCATTCGAGCTTACGCCTGAGGGAATCAAGCGGACCGAAGCTGCGGATGCGGCACGACAACATTCGCGCGGGAGTGTTTGGATCGCGGTGGTCCTCATCGCTGCGACGCTCTCATTCGGTCTTTTTTTCCTCGGCCGATACACAGCTGGAACCTCAACGCCTCGATCCAGCGAACCGGCTACAGCGTCGAACCCACAGAAATCGATTGCGGTTCTGCCGCTGGTCAATACAAGTGGAGAACCCGGCAACGAGTACTTTTCCGACGGCCTCTCTGAGGAATTGATTGCGGTTCTGGCCAAGATTCCCGAGCTCAAAGTGATTGGCCGCAGCTCGTCTTTCTTCTTCAAAGGAAAATCCGGCGATTCTGCTGCAATCGGTCAGAAGCTCGGTGTCGCCAATCTGATTGAAGGTAGTGTGCGCAAGCAGGGCGAGCGCGTCCGGATTGTTGCGGAATTAATCAATGCGGCGGACGGACGTTCGATCTGGTCGGAAACTTACGACCGCGAATTAAAGGACGTGTTTGCCGTCCAGGAAGAGATCGCGAGGTCGGTTGCAGAGCAAATGAAGGTAAGATTGTTAGGGGAGAAGACCCGCTCGGATGCCGTGCCGTCGAATCAGAATCCAGCCGCGCATAACGCCATCCTGCAATCCGATTTTTATTTTCAACAGCAGACAGCCGAGAGCATCCAAAAGGCTATCAGCTTCGCGCAGGAAGCGATACGCCTGGATCCCAACTATGCCCTCGCCTATGCCAAACTATCTCAGGCATGGCGCCAATACGGTGCGAGTTTCGCGACCGGCAATGCCGAGAAAGCGTACGAGGAAGCTCGCGTCGCCGCGGAAAAAGCCGCCTCTCTTGCACCCGACCTGGTTGAAGTGCGAAAGGCTATCGGATGGATATCGATGACCCCAAGGCTTGATTTCCGCGCTGCGGAAAAGGAATTCCGGCGCGCGTTGGAATTGTCTCCCGGCGACGCTGGCGCAAAAAACGGAATGAGTTATGCACTCATGGCCCAGGGCCGATTGGCCGAAGCGGAGCAAACTTGCCGGGAGGCGATTTTGTTAGACCCTCTTGTGACCGTGCTTTGGTATAACCTGGGCAGGCTGGCTGTGGCTGCCGGTCGGTACCAAGACGCGGAGGAAAGTTTCCGCAAAGGACTAGAAATCCAGCCGCACGCGGCCCGTTTTCATACTTACCTGGCAACGCTCGATATTCTGCAGAAGAATCCGACGGCTGCTTTGCAGCAGGCCCAACTCGAGCCAGATGATTTTTGGCGCGAATACGCGCTAACTCTGGTCCAGCAAACGCAACCCGATCGCGCCGCGGCTGACACTGCTCTCAAGAATTTTTCCTCTAAATACGCGACCAACGGTGCCTACCAGATTGCCGTTATCCACGCTTTTCGCAAAGAACCAGATGAAATGTTCCGCTGGCTCGAAAGTGCTTACGCCACCCACGATTCCGGTCTGACCCAGCTGGTGATAACACCTTTTGTTTTTGAATACCGCGACGACCCCCGCTTTGTGGCCTTGTGCCAAAAACTGGGCGTCCATTTGCCGCCCTCTCGGGAATGATGAACGAGAAATTTTCTTTCTTCGCTGAACTGAAGCGGCGCAATGTTTACAAGGTCGCGTTGGCATACATTGTCGCGGGGTGGGCCTTATCTCAGGGCATCGCGCAGGTTCTTCCGGTGTTCGACATTCCGAACTGGGTTATCCGTTTGATTGTTCTGCTCATCGTCATCGGTTTACCGATCGCGCTGATCATCGCATGGGCATTTGAAACGACACCCGAAGGGATCAAACGCACGGAAGCTGCCGATGCAGCGGGACAACGATCTCGCGGGGTCGCGTGGATTTATGTTGTGTTAATCGGTGCAGCGTTCTCGGTCGGTTTGTTCTTTGTTGGCCGGTATACTGCTGGACATGCAACGGCGCGACTCGCCTCCGAAGAACTACGGCGTGGCAAGCAGAGCGATGTGGCTACAGCGGGTCCGGACAAGTCGATCGCGGTGCTGCCGTTGATTAATGAAAGCGGTGACCCGAAGGACGAATATTTCTCGGACGGTTTATCGGAAGAATTGATTGCCGCTCTGGCTCAAATTAGCGGGCTAAAGGTGATTGGTCGCAGCTCTTCGTTCCGGTTCAAAGACAGAAAAGAAGAACCGAGAGCGATTGGTGAAAAGTTGGGCGTGAGCACTCTTTTAGACGGCACGGTACGCAAGCAAGGCGATCGGGTGCGGATCGTAGCCGAATTGGTGAACGCCGGCGACGGAGTTCAGCTCTGGACGCAAACGTTCGATCGCCAACTGAAGGATATCTTTGCAGTGCAGGAGGAAATCGCCAGGGCGGTCGCTGAGTCACTCAAAGTGACGTTGCTCGGTACGCAGGAGAACCCGAGCCAGATCGCGACGAACAACGTAGAAGCACATAATGCCTTTCTTCAGGGCCATTTTCATTTTCTGCGCCGTAACGTCGACGATTATCGCAAGGCGATCAGTTTCTTCGATCGTGCAATCGAACTGGACCCTAATTATGCGTTGGCTTATGCAGAGCGTGCTGAAGCGTGGACAATGATCGGGGACCTGACCGGGCAGCGACCGACCGCATTTCCAAAAGCGCGAAACGATGCGGAGAGAGCTGTCGCGATTGCGCCTGATCTAGCGGAAGCTCGTGCGGCTCTCGGGTGGGTCCGTTTTTTTGGGGAGTGGAAGTTCACTGACGGATTGAGCGAACTGAAACGCGCGAAAGAACTTTCTCCGACCAATCCAACCGCGAACGATTTGTTGGCGCGAGTCATCGTTTATCTCGGGCGAATTGACGAGGCCGAGCGACAGGCGCGGGAGGCTGTGGAACTCGACCCTTTGTCTGTTTCGACGCAATTCAACCTCGCGCGGGTCCTTTTAATAGCAGGAAAACTTGACCAAGCCGACGCCGCTGCGCGCAAAGTGGCAGAGTTGCAGCCGTCATCATCTTCGAGTCATCGGTGGCAGGTGCTCGTCGCTGTTCAGCGCGGCGACGGCGAAACAGCCTTACGCGAGGCACAACTCGAGCCTGACGAAGGCTTTCGTTCTTTCGAACTCGCACTCGCCTACCATATACTCGGCGACCGTAAGGAGGCCGATGCGGCATTAGCCGATCTTATCGCCCATGCTCGCGATGGATTCGCCTATCAAATTGCTCAGATTTATGCCGTGCGCGGTGAGGCAGACAAAGCTTTCGAGTGGTTGCAAATTTCGTTCGATGATCATGACGGCGGAACACTAGGTCTTTCGGTAGATCCATTATTGCGCGGCTTGCGCGACGACCCGCGATACAAGAACTTGGTTGCCAAACTCGGTTTACCCACAAAGTCATGAGCGCCAAGCCTTCATTCTTCTCAGAGCTAAGACGCCGCAACGTGTTCAGGGTTGCCTTGACTTACGCCGTCGTGGCGTGGCTGCTGATAGAGATTGCATCGGTTGTTTTGCCACTGGTCGACGCACCAGAGTCGCTCATCACAGCATTTGTGGTGTTGCTGGCGCTTGGGTTCGCGGTGGCTGTGTTCATTTCGTGGTCTTTCGAGATGACTCCCGAAGGACTGAAACGAACGCAGGATCTTTCGCCTAACGAGGTCATTCCCTATTGGAGCCGTCGCAAGTTCGCGACCTTCATTTTTGGCGTGGCAGGCACTGCGTTTTGTCTTTCTGCTTACCACCTGCTCTTCCCGCCAGCGCGGAATCTTTCGCAGAGCGAGCCGATTTCCATCTCGCAATCATCGCCTTCGGATTCGCCCTCGGAAAGAGCGAGCGGTACGCAACCCGTCGAGCGACTTCTTCGTGATCTCGATGCCCAATGGGCGAAAGCTGCAGCAGCTAAAGATGTCGAGCGGACAATCGCTTATTATTCGGATGACGCGATCGTGCTCCCTCCAAACGCGACGAGTGCAGCGACGAAGGAGGCGGTTCGAAATGTCTGGAAAGAGATGTTTGCCAGCCCGGGGTTGGTCATCACTTGGAAGCCGACCAAAGTGCAATTGGCGAAGTCCGGCGACATGGGGTGGGTGAGTGGCACGTACGAATTGACGATGAACGACGCGAGCGGTAAGCCGATTAACGATCGCGGGAAATATCTTGAGATCTGGGAAAAACAAAGTGATGAAAATTGGAAATGCCGTGCCGACATGTGGAATTCCGATCTCGCAGCTTCCGCGCCCGCACCTTAGAAAAATAGCCCGTCGTCTTTGTTACGTTGCCGGACCTGAAAACAGTCAGCTTCACGCAAAAGGGAACACATCTAAATGAACTGGGCAATGCTCACAGCCATCGGTCAACTCGCTGCGGTCTTTATCGGAGTTCCTTCGATCATTTACTTCGCTATCCAGCTACGTGAGCAGAACAGGGAACGCCGTCAGTCGGCCGTGAATGCTCTTACTGAGCAATGGGGTGAGCTGACCAAGGCGTTGCACGAAAACCCGGAATTTACGACGCTTTTTCTGCGCGGTGTTCAGTCGTTCCATGATCTCGATGCCGTGTCCAAGCTCCGGTTCAGTGCGTTTCAAAACCGTTTCTTCAAGAACTTCGAGGGAATGTATTACTCAAGACGTGAAGGGATACTAAATACCGAGTTGTGGGACGAAATTGATCGGACCATGAGCGATTTCCTCGCCTACAAAGGAATCCAGGAATGGTGGCAGACACGCAGGCACTGGCACACCGAAGCGTTTGCTCGGGTTGTTGACGACATCATAGCCAGGGGCAAGAAGCCGACGGCCTATTCGACTTATGACCTGGAGCAGGTCGTGCTGCCTAAAGACAGCTGATGAGCGAAACTCGAGAATGGCCGCGAATTGCAGTCGTAGGCGCGGGGGCGGTAGGCGGCTATTTCGGCGGAATGTTTGCCCGCGCTGGCGCGCCGAGTGTTTTGATCGGGCGAAAACACTTCGCTGACGCAGTTAACGCGAAAGGCCTTGTCCTCGATAGATTGCACGGCCAGGAGCGAATCAGGGCCACGGCGACAGTCGAGATAAGCGCTGTTCGAGATTGTTCGCTCATCCTTTTTTGCGTCAAAGCGAACGATACGTCAGCGACCGCGACACAAATGGCTCCATTCGTTAGGCCAGATGCGACAGTAGTTTGTTTGCAAAACGGCGTCGACAATGCGGATCAAGTTCGCGCCGGGGCGAACGTGGCGGCAATGCCAGCTGCTGTTTACGTCGCGGTATCGGTGCCTGAATCCGGTCGCGTGAAACATCTCGCGCGTGGTGATTTAATCATCGGCCCGCCGTCCGAACGAACAATGTACCTGGCAGATCTTTTCGTTCGCGCCGGTATTCCGTGTCGAGTGTCCGACAACATCGAAGGCGAACTTTGGCTGAAGCTCCTGCGTAATTGCGCACTGAACGCGATCTCCGCGCTGGGACACGTCCGTTACGGCCAAATCGCACAAAGTGACGATGCAAAAAAGCTGATGGAGCAGATTGTGGACGAAGTGCTGGCGGTTGCTCACACGGCTGGCGTCGTTTTACCGGGCGTCCATGATCGCGAATCCGGAATGGCAGCGGCAATGGAGCTCGCGAAGCAAATGGCAGACGCGTTTTCTTCAACCGCGCAGGATTTGAATCGCCGCCGCCCGACGGAGATCGATGCACTCAACGGCTACATTTCCCGCCGCGGTGCGGAGCTTCGTATCCCCGTGCCGGTGAATCACGCATTGTTCACGCTAGTGAAGTTGGCTGAACAAACAGGCGTCACCTAACCGACCGGAGATTGTTTCGAAGAAAAGCTTGCTTGGGTTTAGTAACAAAATGAAGTGGCGTTACGTGTTCGGGCAAGCTTCTCTACCACTCCTCGAGCGGAATCTAAGTAAGCTGGAGTGCGCGCGCCTCGCGTGGCTGTGATCGCAGTTTCGCGATCATCAATTTTTCAATCGAAAAAGATTTCACATTCGAGCGCAAAGAAATTGCCTCGAAAAATTTGCAAAAAAAAGACTTGCACGTGCAGTAGTGATATAGTTGACTAGATCACTATATGAGAAGCAGCGCTCAATCGAAGCCGGTCCGCTCGCGCTCGGCAAAAGGGCTGTCTGGAGCACGGAATGAATCGTGAATGGAATGACACTCAACCAATCTATCGCCAACTTCGCGATCGAGGCGTGCATATGATTCTCGATGGCGTGCTCAATGAAGGCGATCCGTTGCCATCGGTGCGCAATGTCGCAGCCGAGTTCCGGGTCAATCCGCTTACCGTGTTGAAGGCCTATCAGCAATTAGTCGACGAGGACCTGGTCGAGATGAAGCGCGGCCTCGGGATGTTCGTCAAACCGGGTGCGCGCGATCAGTTGCTGAAAGGCGAACGTCAGAAATTTCTAGCCGACGAATGGCCGCGGATCGCGGAAAAGATCGAGAGGCTCGGTCTCACACAAAGAGAGCTGGATGCCGCAGCAGCGCGCCGCTCGTCATCGAGAAAACGTTAATGCCATGGCAACCATAGAAGCACGCGGTCTTCGCAAGACGTTCAACACGGCTGTAGCATTGGACGGCATCGACTTGCATGTCGAAGAAGGTCGCATCCTCGGAATGATCGGCCCGAATGGCGCAGGCAAGACAACCGCGCTCAATGCGATTCTCGGGCTAACATCCTACGACGGAGAATTGAAAGTGCTTGGTCGCGATCCGTGGACGAACCGCGACGAGCTTATGCGCGACGTCTCGTTCATTGCCGATGTGGCGGTGTTGCCGCGCTGGATTCGCGTCTCACAGTTGCTCGATTATGTCGGCGGCGTGCACCCGCGATTCGATCGCGCCAAGGCGGAAAATTTTCTGGCAAGAACAACGATCAAACGGACGAGCAAGGTCAGGGAACTATCGAAAGGAATGGTGGCGCAGTTACATCTCGCGATCGTAATGGCAATCGACGCGCGCTTGCTAGTGCTCGATGAGCCGACACTTGGCTTGGACATTCTATATCGCAAACAGTTCTACGACTCCCTGCTAAACGATTACTTCGATCGCAGTCGCACGATCATCGTGACAACACATCAGGTGGAAGAGGTCCAGGACGTTTTGACGGACCTGATGTTCATCGACCGTGGCCGGATCGTGCTCGAGTGCAGCATGGAAGAATTCGACTCGCGTTACCTCGAAGTGATGGTGAGTCCCGAGCACCTCGCCGCCGCACGCGCCCTCAAACCGATGCACGAACGGCCGGTTTTCGGGCGCAGCGTGCTGTTATTCGATGGTGTTGACCGCGACCAACTCGAAACGATGGGCGAGGTGCGTCGCCCGAGCATTGCCGACCTGTTTGTCGCCGTGATGAGTCCGCATTCACAAAACGTTGCCGCTTCCGGTTCACTCCGACGTGAGGAGCCGGCCGGGCAGGCAGATCAAGTAGGAGCAGCTAAATGAATTCTGAAACTGTGCCTGAATCTGCCGGGGTCAGCGACCCCGGCTACAGACCTGCCACACCACACCCGTTCTATTGGTCGGTGCGGCGCGAACTTTGGGAGAATTGTTCGATTTACATCGCACCAATACTCGCTGCCGTTGTTGTGTTGTTCGGTTTTCTCGTAAGCACGATTGGGCTGCCCGGACGCCGCCGGGAAGTTTTGCTGTCCGATCCTGCAACAGCGCGATCTGCAATCGAAGCGCCGTATGACATGGCGGCAATCATGTTGATACTGACTGCCTTCATTGTTGGGGTGTTCTATTGTCTCGACGCGCTATACGGCGAACGCCGCGATCGCAGCATCCTGTTCTGGAAATCGCTGCCTGTATCGGACTCCAGCACATTGCTCTCGAAGGCCGCAATCCCGCTGGTCGTTCTGCCGCTGGTAACGTTTGCGATCGTGGTGGCGACGCAGTTAGTCATGATGCTTTGGACCAGCGTGCTACTGATAAGTCATGGCATGAGCCCTGCATCGACCTGGACATATGTTCCGCTGTTTCGGAATTCGTTCGTTCTTCTTTACGGATTAGCCGCGATTGCTCTTTGGCACGCGCCGATCTATGGCTGGGCTCTGTTAATTTCAGGCTGGGCGCGGCGAGCAACTTTTCTTTGGGCAGTCTTGCCGTTTTTCGCGATCGCGTTTTTCGAAAAGATCACATTCGGCACCTCCCATTTCGCCTCGATGTTGAAAGACCGTTTGATGGGATTCGCACCGACGGCCTTCGCTTTTAACATGCATTCCGTAAACTCCCCGCAACTCACCCCCGGCACATACCTGAGCTCTCCCGGTCTTTGGCTCGGACTGATATTTGCCGCGGTATTTCTCGCCGCAGCAATCCGGTTACGCCGTTATCGCGGACCGCTCTAATTCAATTACATGCTCGTGGACGAAGAGCTATGAAGGATGAAACAAAACCAGGGCGCCGCCCTCGTAAGCGTTGGAAGAGGATCGTGAAGTGGAGTGCAGGCGTTATCTTCGTCGCTTTAGTATTGGTGACATTCATCGCCTACTGGATGTCGACGAATGATTGCTATCGCCGTAGCGCGGCCCCGAACATTCCCATTAAAGCTGTTGTTCACTGCGAATATGGTCCACCCGATGTTCTCAAGCTCGAGGACGTTGAAAAGCCTGTTCCAAATGACGATCAACTCCTGGTCAAAGTTCGCGCGGCTTCAGTGAATCCACTCGACCTCACGATTCGAGGCCCGTGGCTAATTCGTCCGCTCATCGGACTGCGCAAACCAAAAGATACCCGGCTAGGTGTTGACTACGCCGGAACGGTCGAGGCAGTTGGCAACAACGTCACGAGCTTCAAACCCGGCGACGAAGTTTTCGGCGGGAAAACCGGATCTATCGCGGAGTATATTTGCGTTCTGGCAAGTCGCGGCGTCGTCCCAAAACCCAGCAACATGACGTTCGAACAGGCAGCGGCCGCTCCAGTCGCGGCGCTTACTGCGCTCCAAGGCCTTCGCGATAAAGGAAAGATTCAATCCGGCCAGAAAGTCTTGATCAACGGTGCTTCGGGAGGCGTCGGAACTTTCGCGGTCCAAATTGCGAAATCATTTGGCGCGGAGGTGACGGGCGTATGTAGTACGCGCAATCTCGATCTTGTCCGATCAATCGGTGCAGACCACGTGGTTGATTACACGAAAGAGGATTTTACCAAAACCGATCAACGCTACGACCTGATCTTCGACCTTATTGGAAACCATTCGTTCTCGGAACGCCGACGCATTTTGAACCCAAATGGGATTTGCGTCATGGCTGGGGTCGGAGGAGCAGGGTGGCACGATGGTGTGGCGACGCGTTTGATGGGCGAGCTCAACGCATATGTATGTTCGCGCTTCGTTAGCCAAACATTCATCAGTTACATCGCGCAGTTTAACAAACAAGACATGATGGTTTTGGCCGATCTCATGCGATCCGGAAAGATGACGCCTGTTATCGACAAGACTTACAAATTCAGTGATGTCCCGGAGGCGCTTCGTTACCTTGAACAGGGGCACGCCCGCGGGAAAGTCGTCATAGCGGTTGAATAACACGTTAAGCAAGCCCTGCCAGATAATAAAGGAGGGACAAAAATCCATGCATCCAACCGACAAAGCCGCACGCGTCGCGGGCGCGGTGTATTTATCAATGGTATTTACCGCGCCCTTCAGTCTCATCTATGTTCCCAACAAGCTCATCGTCCGGGGGGACGCCACTGCGACTGCAAGCAACATTCTTGCTCACGAAACGCTCTTCAGGTTTTCGATCCTCGGTGATCTTGTTGGGCAGGTCATTTTCATCTGCCTCGCCATCGCGCTCTATCGGTTGCTGAGCAATGTAAACAGAACCTGGGCGTTGTTGATGGTTGGCTTTGTTCTGGTCTCGGCAGCCGTCGGGTTTCTCAACACGCTAAACAACATCGCTGGTCTTATTCTTTTTCGCGGCGGCGAATTTCTCAACGTGTTCGACACGGCCCAGCGCAACGCCTTGGGCATGCTGTTCATTCGTCTGCATTCGCAGGGAATCTTTATCGACGAGATCTTCTGGGGAGTATGGCTCTTCCCGTTTGGGTTGTTAGTCTTTCGCTCCGGGTTCTTACCTCGCTTCATCGGTGTCTGGTTGATGATTAATTGTTTCGGTTATGTGGCTCTCAGCGTGATCGCCTTATTTTTTCAGCCTTACTACAACACTGCTTTTGGCTACTTCCAACCAGTCTTGTTTGGAGAATTGGCAATCATGCTTTGGCTGCTGATTAAAGGCGCGAAGGTGTTCCCGCTAGGGCTCGCCACAGTCCAGATGAAGACGGCATGAACACGATCGACAATTCGCAACGCACAGCCGCGAAAATCGCGGGCGTTACAGGCGTGCTCGCCGTAGCGATTGTCGTGTTTGGGAATTACGTATTGCTTAGCCCGCTAATCGTCCCGCGCGATGCTGCAGAAATGGCTCGGAACATCATGGCACACGAAACGCAGGCTCGAGGTGCGCTCATTTGCTTCCTGTTGTACAGCGCAAATGTCGTTGTCCTGCTCGCAGCGCTTTATGTGATTCTTAGGCCAGTTGATCGGATCCTTGCATTGATAGGAGCACTGTTCCGTTTCGTATTCGCGGTGTTATGGCTCCTTGCGACGCTTAACCTGCTTGGCTCGCTGCGATTGCTCGGAACCGTACCGTACCTTCAAGTATTCCAATCAGACCACGTGCAAGCCTTGGCCAGACTGCAGATCGCGGCGAATTTCGACGATTACTACGTCGGTCTGCCATTTTTCGGATTGGCCGCGACCATTTGCGCGTACCTGTGGCTCAAGTCGGGATACATTCCAAGAACGCTGGCTGTGTTCGGTGTGGTTTCATCTGGTTGGTGCGTGGTCTGCGCCTTTATTTTCCTGGTTTTCCCAAACTTCAATAAAGTGATTAATGATTATTGGTTCGATTCGCCGATGGCCATGTTTGAACTCGTGGTCAGTCTTTGGCTTTTGTTTAAGGGATTACAGTCACCAAGAATAGCGACAGCATCTCGCCACCGTTGGCCCGTGTTGCTTTAGAAACCTTCATCATTATACCTTCGCATAACACTTATGAAAATACTTACTGCTGTTATCAATTGCTCATTTCTACTTGCGACCATCGCTTATGCATCCTCGTTACAGGAACAAAACAAAGCACTCGCAACGCGCGCATTCGAGGAACTTCTCAGCCGGGGACGCTTCGAGCTCGCAGAGCAACTTTATGCAAAAGACTTCGTCAATCACGGGATCCACCGAGATATCAGCCTGGAGGAAGATCAGGCGGCGCTGAAAGGATGGCACCAGGCATTTTCCGACATATCGATCGTGCCTGAGAAGTTAATTGCCGAAGGCGATTTGGTGACGGTTTATTGGATTGCTCGGGGTACCAATACCGGCATCGGCAACGGCCTCCCGGCAACGGGAAAAAAGGCGGAACTGGCTGGGATAACTATCTGGCGGATCGTGAACGGCAAAATAAAAGAGGAGTGGTCTGCATTTGATCAACTTTCAATGATGCAACAGCTCGGACTTTTACCGGCCAATAAGTAATCGCTGCAATTAACGAAAAAAAGGACGAACAAGGAGTTATGAACGTCGAAACACAACCAAAGCGCCGTCGTAAGCTATGGAAGCGCATTTTAAAATGGAGTGTAGCGGTAATTCTAGTCGCGTTATTGGTCTGGTTTGAGATCGCCTACTGGACTTCAACGAACGACTGCAGTTACACCGCTGCTCCGAATAATCCTATGAAAGCTATTGTGTATTGCGATTATGGTCTGGGTAATCTCAAGCTCAAGGATATTGAAAAACCTGTTCCCAATGGCGACCAAGTCCTGGTAAAAGTTCACGCGGCTTCCGTCAATCCGTACGACTGGCACTTCATCGAAGGTACGCCCAAGATTATGCGGGCAATGGGAGTCGGCCTGCGCAGGCCAAAGGACACGCGGTTGGGTGTTGATTTTGCAGGGACTGTTGAAGGCGTCGGAAAAAACGTAACTCAGTTCAAGCCCGGTGACGAAGTATTCGGCGGAAGAGGCGGAGCGTTCGCTGAATACGTCTGTCCCCACGCTACTCGGGCGGTAGCGCTGAAGCCTTCCAATGTAACGTTTGAGCAAGCGGCGTCGGTCAACATCGCAGGCATCACGGCATTGCAGGCTCTTCGCGACAAGGGAAAGATCCAGCCTGGACAGAAGGTCCTTATCAACGGCGCGTCCGGAGGTGTCGGAACCTTTGCTGTGCAAATCGCAAAATCGCTGGGCGCCGATGTGACTGGTGTTTGCAGCACACGCAACATCGATCTCGTACAGTCCCTTGGAGCAGATCATGTGATTGATTATACCAAGGAAGACTTCGCGAAAGGTGATGGACGTTATGACGTGATTCTTGACAACGTTCCAAACCATTCGTTATCGGAAATCCGCCGCGTTTTGAATCCCAAGGGGAAGTACGTCCTGATTGGAGGCGGTGGACCAAATGACAACACGTGGATTGGCCCGTTCGGCAGGATAATTCACATCGGTGCGCTGTCACCTTTCATCAGTCAGCAAATGGGCATGATGATGGCAGACGCTAATCAAAAGGATCTGACTGTTCTGGCGGATATGATGCAGACCGGAAAGCTCAAGCCGGTGATCGATCGGACTTACAAATTAGAACAGGTGCCCGACGCAGTTCGTTATGTCGAACAAGGCCACGCCAGAGGAAAAGTAGTCATTACTGTGGACTAACACCCAATTAAAAGCTCTCGCCTTTGCTGAGGATGGCTGATTATTGGTAGGCTAATGAAAATCTCACGCATTCTCGCATTGGCGGTCGCTGCTGGGCTTTGCATTGCTGCGGATCCGACTTGGAATCCCGCCGATGCCGTGAAGGAAGCCGAGCAAGACATTCGCGCAGGGCATATCAAGTTTTATTGGGCGGGTAGCATTGCCTCCAGGCCAGTAGGTGTCCCCTTCGAGGTAGCTAAAAATTATCCCAAGGCGAACGCTGGAATTGGCTGTGTTACCAACGACATACCACTTCGAGAACGACAGGAAGAATACGCCCGCCGGTACAACGAGAAGGTTTACGCCTACGTCACGTCGCAGAAGCACTAGAAGTCGTTTCATAAATGGCGCTGTCATGTTGAGCGAAGCGAAACATCTCTGTCTATTTCCCTTAGTGGATCGATGCAGATTTGGCCTGAGATTCTTCGCTTCGCTCAGAATGACATTATGAGATGGCTTTTTATGTGCATCCGCCTTGTCATCGTCGCTTTGATTTTGCCGGTGATCGCGCTAGCTCTTCCGGACGATGCGACTTTAACGCAGCTGCTTGTTGGGACGTGGAAGGGTCCACGACACGAGACTCAATACCGTGCTGACGGGACGTGGGTCCTCGATCCGCCGGACGAAGGCGACAATACGCGCGGGAAATGGCGGATCGAGCATGGCCGGTTAATCGAGACTTGGCGATTGACCGATGAAACCGAGGATTCTTCGTCTGTGGAAGAAATCATCGAGCTCACCGACAAAATTTTTAAGTCCCGCATCATTTTGCAGGAGGGACCAGGTAAGCCCAAGGGTCAGGTCCTTCCGAGCGAAACTTTCACCGTGACGCGGGTAACGGACCAAAAGTGACAAGTGACAAGTGACGTGTGACGAGTTCTGATCATGCGAGCGGTTCAGCTCACTGAGATCGGAAAGGCTCTGACAGATGCGGACGTTACCATCCCAGAGATCGGATCGTCGGACGTTTTGATTCGGGTCGCGGCTGCCGGCATCTGTCACTCCGATGCGCATTATCGCGCGGGCATTTCCAAAATTGATCGTTTACCGCTGACTCTCGGACACGAAGTCGCGGGTCGCGTGGAGGAAGTCGGCAGTGATGTGACGCACCTCTCAGCGGGAGACCGCGTTTGCGTACATTATTTAGTTCACTGCGGAAGCTGCGAGTTTTGTGTGCGCGGCTTGGAACAGTTCTGTCGCAGCGGACAGATGATTGGCAAACATCGGGACGGCGGTTACGCGGAATTCATCAAAGTTCCCGTTGCGAATGCCTTTCCACTTTCCGACGAGATTCCATTCGAAGTCGGCGCAATCATGATGTGCTCGTCGGCAACTGCGCTTCATGCTCTGAACAAAGCGCGTTTCAAAGCCGGAGAGTCGATTGCGATTTTTGGCTTCGGCGGACTCGGATTCTCGGCATTGCAATTGGCACGCGCTTTCGATTGCGAAGATGTCTACGTGGTTGAAATCAATCCTGCGAAGCTCGCGTCAGCCGCCAGCATGGGAGCTATCGCGATCGACGCCAGGTCCGCAGATCCGGTCGAGCAAATCAAAGAGGCAACCGCTGGAACAGGAGTCGATGTCGCACTCGAATTGATTGGGTCTGCAAAAACCATGCGCCAGGCTGTGCTCTGCCTGGGCCCTCTCGGACGCGCCGCTCTTGTCGGATTAACCGCCGAATCGATGTCGATTCATCCGTACACTGAGTTGATCAACACAGAAGTGGAGATCATCGGCGTCTCCGATCATCTAGCGACTGAACTCCCGGCACTCATCGAATTCGTACGCAGCGGAAACCTTCGATTTCCGCCAGAGACATTGCGTGTTGTCGACCTCGACGCTGCCCAGATCAATGCGGCACTAAACGCACTTCAGGATTCAATTGATCACGTCAGGACGGTAATAAAAGCGACGAGTGACTAGTGACGCGTGACGAGCGTAACGCCAAACTGATCTGCCGCCTCTCCTCCTCGTTCGAGGAGAGGATTTAAGGTGAGGAGTCGCTCGATTTAACCTTGTAACGGGCCTTCAGCCTCGGTCGGTCTGCCGAACAAGAATCCGATCGTTAGTCATCAACTAGCGTAATCGGCGATCGCCTTGGCGACGTCGAGCGTGGAAGCTTTCCCTCCCATGTCGTAGGTACGGACTTTGCCTTCCTTGATTACGCGAGCGATGGCCGTTTCTAAACGCGTTGCCATTTCCGTTTCCTTCAGCCAATCGAGCATCAGCTTCGCTGTTAAGAGCATCGCGATTGGATTGACTTTGTATTGGCCTGAGTATTTCGGCGCAGAACCGTGGGTTGGTTCGAATACGGCGTAATTGTCGCCGAGATTTGCGCTAGGCGCGAAGCCGAGGCCGCCAACCAGACCGGCACATAGATCGCTGACAATGTCGCCGAACATGTTTTCCGCTACGAGTACCGAGTAGTCCTGCGGATTCTTAAACATCCACATGCAAATGGCATCGATGTTTACTTCGTCGGCCCAGATGTCCGGGTAACCCTTTGCCACATCGCGGAAGCAGTGGGTCATTAATCCACCGGTCTCACGCAGCACATTCGGTTTTTCGATTAGCGTCACACGTTTGCGCCCGGTTTTTTTGGCGTAATCGAATGCCTGTTTGCAGATGTTGGTGCAACCTTGCACACTCATGATGCGAGTGGAAAGCGCGATGTTTTCCAACCCAGCCTTGTCCTTCCACTTCTTCATTTTTGGATTTGCACACAGCGCGGTGTAAACCGACTCGGGTAATGGGAAAAACTCCACGCCGCCGTACATCCCTTCGGTGTTTTCTCGAAACACGACCTGATCGATCGGCACGTCTTCAGCGCTGGGATTCGTGATTTTGTTACCGCGATAGTTCAGCGGGTTGCCCGGATAACTCTTACACGGGCGCATGTTGGTGTGGAGATTGAAAAGCTGACGCAGTCCCACGATAGGCGAAAAATAGGAGAGTCCTTTGTCTTTGAGTTCCGGACTCAGTTCTTCCTTTGCTTTGTCTTGTGGCTTGCTGGTGATGGCGCCGAATAGCGCGCAGGTCGTGTCCTTGAGCGCCTTCACCGTACGATCCGGAAGCGCGTTACCTTCCTTGCACCAAAATTCCCACCCGATGTCGCAGGGGACGTACTCCGCATCAAAGTTCATTTGATCAAGAACGATGCGAGTTGCTTCCATCACATCGTTTCCCACGCCGTCGCCCGGCATCCACGCAATTCTGTATTTAGCCATAGGAAGGCGACTTTATCGGCCGAGGTCTGCAGCGCAAGCAACAGTCGGAGCACAGCCATCTTGGCTGTGGGGCCGGCGGGCATCTTGCCTGCCGAGAACAAGTGACCAGGCGAGACGCTCGGTCGCCCCACAGGCAGGATGCCTATGCTACTCTTTTCGAAGTCGACTCGAAACGAGCTTTTCAGCGCCGCCCGCGACGATCAGTTCCTGCGCGGCGGGACTGAGCGGCGGGAAGGGGAATGACTTTCCGTCAACAGCGAGGATTGATTTCGCGTAGTCAATTGTGATTTCGGGGCCAACCGTTGTCGGTGCACGATCAGTCAATTTGTCGCGTAAGTAAGTTACCAACTCTGGACATTCAAAAACAACGAAGCCGTTATTGAATGCGTTGCGCTTGTAGGTCTCGGAAAAACTGCCGGCGATGACGCAGGGAATTCCTTTGAACTTCAGCGCGGTCGCGGCTTGCTCGCGGCTCGAGCCAGTGCCGAAATTAAATCCTGCAACGACAACATCGCCCTTTCGGTAGAGCGCATTGAAGTTCGGATCGTAATTTTCAAATGTTACCGCGGCCATCTGCCCAGGCGTCATGTCGTCTCGATAAGTGTGTTTGCCGGCGTAAATGCCGTCAGTGTTCAAATTGTCTTTGTCGATAAAGAGAATCCGGCCGCGCACGCTCGCCGGAAAACCTTCCATGATGTGCACTGATGCGGCAGGCCTCGGTTTTTTCTCAGGTCGTCGGATGGCGGTGCCGGCCGGGCGATCGCTGAAGCTTGTCGGCGCCGAAATGAACCCGGCCAACGCGCTGGCCGCTACGACGGCGGGCGAGGCCAGATACACGAAGGCGTCGCGATCGCCCATGCGGCCTTTGAAATTCCGATTGGTGGCGCTGATTGCGGTCTCGCCTTTCTGCACGAGTCCGCGGCCGAGTCCAATGCACGCGCCGCAGCCCGGCGGCAACGCAATCGCGCCAGCACTAATCAGCGTTTGCCAGTCACCGGTGGACTCAGCGCGCGCCTGCGTCTCGGCGCTAGCGGGCGCAAGATAGAATTCAACACCTTCTGCGACGCGTCCGCCCCGGGTGCGAACGACTTCCGCGGCGTCGCGCAAATCTTCGAAGCGCGCGTTCACGCACGAGAGCAAATAGGCCTTCTGGATCGGCACATGTTTGCGTTCCATTTCCGGCAGCGAAACCATCGTTTTTACTTCGTTAGGCCCGGACACGTGCGGAACCACCGTCGCCAGATCCAGCTCAAGCTCGATCGCATACTCGGCGTCCGGATCGGCGCTGAATTCGCTGCGATTTTTCCACCACTTCTCGATATCGGCGTTTGTGTAACCGGACCGGCTCTTCGCGCCGCGCGCACCCGGGCGTTTCGGATTGGTGAACTCGGCAACGCGCGAGCTTAAGTAGTTCACGGTTGTTTCATCGAAAGGAAAAACGCCTGCGAGCGCGCCCCATTCCGTAGTCATGTTCGCAATCGTCATTCGCGCTGACATTGGAAGATTCGCTACTCCGTCGCCGACGAATTCCACTGTGTGATTGAGCACTTCGTCTTTGTTGAACAGTCCGCATAACGCGATGATCACGTCCTTGCCGACCACGCCCGGCAAAAGTTTTCCCTTAAGCACGACTTTCGCGACCGGCGGAACTTGCCACCACGTAACTCCGGTTGCCCAAATGCTCGCGGCATCGGTGCGCACGACCGGCGTCCCGAGCGCCGCCATCGCGCCATATAAATTCGAATGCGAGTCGCTGGCGACTACCATCGAGCCCGGAACGACGTAGCCCTGTTCGATCATCACTTGATGGGAAATGCCGGTTCCCGCAGGGTAGAAATCGATGCCGTGCTCGCGCGCGAACGCCTCGATCTTGGCATACTTCGCCAGATTTTCGGGCGAAGTATTTTGGATGTCGTGATCGATCGCGAATACTGGCTGTGCCGGATCGGCAATCGACGTCGCGCCGATCTGCTTGAATTTCGGAATCACGGCGCCGGTGTTGTCGTGCGTCATCACATGGCGCGGGCGAATTGAAACAAAATCGCCACTGCGCACCTGTGTTCCCGCCGCCAGCCCATCCGCATGTCGCGACGCAATCTTTTCAACAAGGGTAAGTCCCATATCACTTTGGGGTTACCAGCGACTCACACGAATCACGCGAAAACAGGATTTTACGCGTCTCGCAAATGTCATTCTGAGCAAAGCGAAGAATCTCTGATCACATTTCAACCGATTCCCCATAGAGAATAGATCGAGATGTTTCGCTTCGCTCAACATGACAGTCCTAATTAATGAAGCGGAAAATTCGCGTCAATTCGTGTGTTTCGTGGGCAAAATTATTTTTTAGCGGCGCGCTTTCCCAGGAACTTTGCGATGTCGAAGTCTACAAAATCGGCGTGATGAAAAATAATTGATTCGATCGAGCGCTCGACCTTGTCGCCCTCGTGACTATGCGTGGCGATGATGTGCAGGACTTCCCCGGGAACGCCGTGCTTGTAAGCGAGCGCGACGCCGCTGAATGGATGGCGCACTTGCTGCCCGAATTTTCCCTGGATCACTTTGCCCGAGCTGTCCTTATCGAACTCGAGCGGTTTGCCGACATCAGCTAGGAGTGAACCGGCGATGAGATAGTCCCGCTGGACAGGAATGCCACAGCGGAACGATTTCTCTAAAACATCCGCGATAGCGATGCATTGCCGCGCACACGAATTTAGATGCTCTACAAAAGTCATGTCGATATCGCCGGCCAGGAGCGTGAACTTCACGGCTCGCAGCTCGTCGAAAGTCCAACCGTTCCCGCCGCATCCGGTGGTAATCGCTTCGTTCCAAACTGCTGCCACTTTTTCGCGCAGTGATTTGTCTTTGATCTTCATCAAAGGCGGAAAAAGCTCCGCGATTTGTTTTACGCCGTAGTCTTTCCGTTCGTTTGTTGTCATGGTGATTACCTCGATTTCAGCCGATATTTTTGAGGCTTTGAAGCGGTTCTTTCGATTATTTTTCTGGCTTCCAAATCAAGCTTAACGGCTTCGCCATACCAACTGATATTCGCTGAGAACCTGCCTGTTAAGCTCTTATTAAGACGGCTGAACAATTCGGTGTGCGTGAGGTCATTTTTTCTCAGGGCTAACAGGATAGCCTTCTTGAGTGTGTCGTATTTTCTGTCGATATTCTTCCCGCTTTTACCCATTGGGTGTTTCGTCAGTATTTTTCCGGCGGTCATTTTCCTTCTCTTTTCTTGATCCTCCTGTTCGCACTGACATTCATGTCGCTGCCTCACAAGCATGCGTTTGGCCGGTTATGATCAATTGAGGCATCAGCCCCGGGTTGAATTGTAATTTGTTTAATGCAGACTTCCCATCGTCGTTCCTGAAAGCCTGGAACCAAGCTAGATTGCTCATGCCAACCTACGATTATTCGTGTCAGAAGTGCGGGCAGACTTTCGAAGCATTCCAGTCAATGCGCGATGAACCTTTCCGTGAATGTCCGAAGGAGCTTTGCCGGTTGCCAAAGTGGGGACACGGGAAGGTAAAACGTTTAGTTGGCACGGGCGCGGGTCTGATTTTCAAGGGCTCGGGATTCTACAGCACAGATTATCGGAGCGAATCCTACAAAGCAGCTGCCAAAAAGGAATCTGCGCCGAAAGGATCCGAAGGCAGCGAGAAATCCTCAAAAACCGAGCCAGCAAAAAGTCCTTCTTCCGGCGAGACGAAGACAGCTGAGAAGAAATCAGCAAAAGAATCCGCCTGATGTTTTAGCAACGGCCGCGCGAATTTGCTCTAACGAGAAATCGATCCGAGAGAGATTTGGATCGGGTGGGCTTAACCCTTCGGCAATTTCTGCAACTGCTCGATGAACGCCTCAGGGCCACCGGGGAAATAACCGTCGAATTGCCACACCTTTTGGCCGCTGCTGTTCAGCACGACGAAGGTGGGAAATCCAAGAACTTCGTATTGCTGGGCCAGTTGCACGTTTTGCTTTTTTTCCTCCGCGGGCTGGGATTTTTTGCGGGGAAAATCGAGCTCCACCAGAACGAGATTGTCGTGCGCGAAATTTTTGAACTGTGGCTGCGACAGAACATCCTTGTCGAATTTGATGCACCAGCCGCACCAGTCAGATCCCGTAAAATTGAGGAAAAGAAGTTTGTGGTTCGTCTTCGCTTCTTCCTGCGCCTTGCTGTAATCATGCAGCCAATCGGATTCCGCTCGCGCGAAGGCAGCGAAAACAAGCGAGATTGCGGCTGCGATTAGAAATAATCGAGGGATTTTCACTCAACCATCTTCGATGCAGTTGCAGCCCCGCGCAAGAGCGGTACAACGCACCGCCCAGGGACAGCAATTATTTTTCCCAAGCCTGCAAATAGCCCGGACGCGGCAACGCCGGGCTATCGGAGGAAATCCTGATCTACTTCAGATGCTTCGAGACGAGTTTGGTCATCTCGAACATGCTCACCTGGCTCTTGCCATTAAATACCGGCCTGAGCGCGTCGTCGGCGTTGATCATGATTCTTTTCTTTTTGTCCTGCAGACCGCGCTTCTTGATGTATGCCCAAAGCTTTTTTGTAAGCTCCGGCCGTGATAGCGGCGACGAACCGACGACGGCAGCAAGCTTGTCGTCCGGCTGGACCGGTCTCATGAAGGCGGGATTCGGTTTGCGTTTGGAAGTTTTTTTGGTTTTCGGCATGGACGCTGACTAACGTTTCGCCTGCGGGAGAGCAAGACTAAATTTGAGTTAAATTCAAAATTTTTATTGCCGGTCCTCCCGGCGCACGGCGATTGCTGCCACATCATCGGGAGCAGTCTTGGCAGAATTCTTGGAAGCTGCTTGCGCTACGATCCGATTGAGCAACGCCTCCGCAGTGGGCGCGGAATGATCCAGAACTTTTTCGAGCTGCCCCGGAGTTATCCGATGGCGCTCGTCTTTCGTCCAGGGGAACAAGCCGTCAGTGTAGAGCAGGAAAGCATCGCCGGGCTCAAGATCGATCGCTGTTTCAGTGAATGCCGTTCGTTTGATCAAGCCCAGTGGAGGCGCAACCGAAGCGATAGATTCTGTTGTGCCGTCGTGATGAACAACCAAGAGCGACGGGTGCCCTGCGCCGACGACCTGAGCCTGTCCGGTTGCGGGATCAAGGGCAACACACATCGCGGTCATGAATGAGCGCGCGCCGAAGGTGCTGCGAAAATCATTATCCACAGCTTCCATCAAGCTGGCCGGCGAATCGTGATCCATGCTGCCGTGGTGAAAAAGAAGTTTTGCCAGCGTTGTAAGCAACGCCGCCGCCGCACCGTGCCCTGTGCCATCTGCGATCCAGAACAATACCCGGCCGTCCTTCATTCGGAGCCAGCCATAGATGTCGCCGCCGACCTGGATAACAGGATGGTAGCACGTTGCGATCTGCCAACCCGGCAGCAGCAGCGGTTTCTGTGGTATCAGTGATTGCTGCGTTAGGCGCGCGGCTGCCAGATCGCGCTCCAGATCGCGGCGCCATTTCTCCAATTCATCGTTTTGCCGCTCCAGTTGTCGCCGCATTGAGCGAAGCCGGAGTTGTGTCTCGATGCGCGCCCGCAAGACCGACGCATTGACAGGCTTCGTCACAAAATCGTCAGCACCTGCCTGCAGACAGGAAACCTCGCTTTGCTCGCTGCCATGTGCCGTCAGCATGATAGCCGGAATTTGGGCGACCGCCGGATCCTCGTCCGAGCGAAGGAGCTTGAGCACCTCGGCGCCGTTCAGACCTGGCATGTCGAAATCCAGCAGCAAAAGCGAAGGCGGACGCACGTGAATTGTTTCCAGTGCTTCGGAACCATCGTTTGAGACGCGGCAATTGTAACCAGCAGTGCCGAGTAGTTGAGCCAACACCCTGCGACTCATCGCGTCATCGTCGACGACCAAAATCTCTGCCTGTGAATTGTCGCGCATGTGTACTTCCGATTCGGATTATACACGCCGGCGTATTGTATTTGTGCTTCTCTTTGTCAACAAATCCCAGCAGCTTGAACAAAGCGTGATTTAATCATTGGCAACGGGTCGGAGTCCGGATACGATTACCAAAATTTTCATTATGAAATTTTCAATCCCGCTTGCTCTCCTCGCGGTTTTCTTTCTGGCCTCATGCGCTGAGGAGCCACCGCCACCACCGCCCCAGCACCACAGGGCGCCGGCTTACGGTTCGACCCAACCGCAAGAATACCCACCGCCGCAGCAACCGTTTAACCCGAATGGACCAGTTCAGCCAGTGGCTCCCCCGCCGCCGCCGGTGGTCGCATCTTCACCTCCGCCCGCAGCCGCGCCGCCGACAAAGGTGGCAAAGGGAGATTACCCGTACGGAATCCCTGTCCCCGGCAAACCGCATCTGGTAGAGAGCCCGTACTCGCCCGGCAAATATATCGATGTGGAGGGATTCCCTCCCGGCACTGAGGTGAAGGATCCTTACACCGACAAGATTTTCCTTGTGCCGTAACGCGAGCGGTCCCGGACTTCCGCTCATGCTGGGAGTGAATGCCGAGTTAACGCTGCAGAGCCTCTTATGCGAACATCCGGCATGAACATCAGGACGTTTAGATTCATTCTATGGAATTGCGGGTAAAACGGGCGCCTCGAATCGATCTCGAAATCACTGTGCCAGGCGATAAGAGCATTTCGCATCGCGCGGTGATCGTCGCCGCTCTCTCCAACGGGGTGTGCACGCTGCGAGGATTTCTACCGAGCGAAGATTGCATGCATACGGTGAACGCAATGCGCGCTCTGGGAATCAAGATCGAACAGCCTGAGCCGACCACGTTACTCGTTCATGGAAAAAAACGGGTTCTGACCGCGCCGGGCCAGGAAATCAATTGCGGCAATTCGGGCACGACCATGCGCCTTCTCGCAGGTCTGCTGGCCGGACAAAAATTCGAAAGTCGGCTGGTGGGAGGTCCGGGCTTGTCCAAACGCCCCATGGACCGAGTGATCGCACCGCTTTGTGAGATGGGCGCGAGCGTTGTTGCCGAAGGTCCTGACGGAACGCCGCCGTTGCGCATTCACGGCGGATCGCTTCGCGGAATTCAATGCCGCCCATCTGTGGCGAGCGCACAAGTGAAAGGCGCACTGCTGCTGGCCGGTCTCTTTGCGAAAGGCAAGACCACGGTTGAAGAGCCAGTGCCGACGCGAAACCACATGGAGAAGATGCTCAATTATTTCCTGGTGCGCACGACAACGGAAGATGACGGCGACGTTAGCGTTTTCGGCGAGCAGGTTCCCGAGTCGCGGGATTTCGACATTCCCGGCGATATCTCTTCGGCAGCGTTTTGGCTGGTTGCCGCTGCGGCCCAGCCACGTGGACATCTGCTGATCCGCGACATTGGATTAAATGATACGCGAACAGCCATGCTGGGCGTGCTACTCCGGATGGGTGCGCACGTTCGAGAAGCCGTCGAGGAAGTCGAGCACATTGAGCCGCGCGGGGTGGTGGAAGTCACCGGAGTGCCACTAAAAGCCACGGTTATTCAGGGGAAAGAAGTGCCACAACTCATTGACGAGTTGCCGGTTTTGGCCATCGCAGCCGTTCTGGCGAGCGGCAAAACGACCATCCGGCATGCAGAGGAACTGCGCGTCAAAGAAACCGATCGCATTGCGGCGCTCGCACATAATCTGCGCACGATGGGCGCCCAAGTCGCCGAGCTAAGTGATGGGCTCGAAATTTATGGGCCAGCACCGTTGCACGGAGCACGTTTGCCGAGCTTTGGGGATCATCGCATTGCCATGGCCTTTGCCGTAGCGGGCTTGTTTGCTGAAGGCGAGACGATTATTCAGGATGCCGAATGCATTCGTGAATCGTATCCGGGATTCGAAGCAGTTCTTGAAGAATTTAGCAACCCGCGGCGGATGCAGGTCAGCACGCCGGTCATCGGTTCGCTCGCCCCTGTGCCAGCACAGGAGGGCTAATTAGGTTTCGTTAGGCACAAACAACACATGGGATCATACGCTTCCCAACGCCGTGTGATCGCCATTGATGGTCCCGCTGCTTCGGGAAAGAGTAGCGTTGCGCGGAAGCTTGCGCGTCAACTCGGATTTATCTACGTCAACTCGGGTGCAATTTATCGAGCAATCACCTGGCATCTCCTTCAAAACAGGATTGCGCCGGAGGAGAACGAGCGCATCGCTCAGACGTTGGATTCAGCAGCGCTTGCATGCGTTGTTCGAGACGGCGAGGCGCGCGTCGTTGTGGACGACGTCGATCCCGCGAAGCATTTGCGCGATGATCGTGTGAACGAGAGCGTCTCTCGTGTCAGCAAATTACCGCAAGTTCGCGAAATGGTTTCAGAGAGGCTTCATGACTGCGCTGAAGGGCATGACGTGGTAATCGAAGGCCGGGACATTGGCTCGGTCGTTTTCCCCGACACCCCGTACAAATTCTATATCGATGCTTCTCCCGAGGTGCGCCTGCAACGTCGCGCCGCACAAGGTGAGCGCGACGAAATCACGATTCGCGATCGCGACGATGTCTCACGGGCCGTTTCACCACTCGTGAAAGCGAAAGACGCACACGCGATCGACACTTCGCATGTGACAGTCGAACAAGTGGTGACGGAGATAATGATGCGGCTTGAGCAACTGGGTTTGCCGATTAGCGATGTTCAGATCACAAATCGCGCGCTCGGCGAATGAATTTCTATTATTGGGTTGGCTATCATTTAAGCCGGCTGGCTGGCCGATTGTTGTTTCGGTTTCGGGTCATTCATCGGGAGCGCATGATTCAAAGCGGGCCGGTGATTTTGGCGATGAATCACCAGAGCTATCTCGATCCGCCGCTTGCCGGGAGCACGTGTGATAGACCGATTTATTTTCTCGCCCGTCGAACGCTCCTGGACATTCCGCTGTTGGGGCGGGTTTTGCCAAAGCTGAATGTGATCCCGGTAAATCAGGAAGGCGTTGATCGCAGCGCTATCAAAGCTGTGATCCGCGTGTTACAGGCCGGTAACGGCGTCCTGATGTTCCCGGAAGGCTCGCGCACCATCGACGGCAACCTTCAAGCGGCGGAGCCGGGATTGGGTTTGATAATCGCCAAAACGCTCGCGCCGGTCGTGCCGATGCGAATCTTCGGCGCCCGCGAAGCGCTGCCGCGCGGCGGCGGCCACCTTCGGCTTGTGCCAATTACGATCGTGATTGGAGAACCGATCTTGTTTGGCGCAGCCGATCTTGAGAGGTCAGGAAAGAATCTGTACGCCGGGTTGAGCGATCGCGTCATGAAGGCCATTTCGGCGCTACGCCCGGAGTGATGCGCACTGGCCCGCTTGCGCTGGCGATGTTCACTTGGATACTGAGTAGTGAATTTGCCAGACGAAAGTACCGAAAAATCGGCAACGCCCCGAGCTCCAAAAATCGCGGTTCTGTTAATGGCAGTAATTGTGATTTGTCTGGCGATCCTGGCGGTTTTTGCCAATGTCCAGCGTTCACGGCGTGACGCCTTCGAAGTGGTCACAGTTAAATCGACAGCTCCGCCTACGCCCCAAGAGCGTTAACTTTCGTTTGATGTCGAAAGCCTCCCCGATTTCTTCGTCGTCCACCAAATAAGACGTAATCCACCGGCGATATGAAAAAAACGCTTGCTCTATCGTTGCTGATTCCCGCGTCACGACATGACCAGGCAACGGCTCCCGCTACAGAACAAGATCCTTCGCCGAATCCGTCGCCTACCCAGAGTAATTCTGAGACCTGGTTAGGCGCTTTTTCCGGGAGAGTTCGGTGAGTTTGTTGACTGCATGGCAAGCTCGCGCGCGTATTGAAGGGTGTCGATGGAATCGACGTTCTTGTCGCGTCGAATCGCCTTAATTCTAGGGAAACGCAGTGCGAGTCCACTGGCGTGGCGAGTACTAGGCTGGATTGAATTGAAAGCCACCTCGAGCACCACATTCGGTTTCACTGTGCGGTAACGGCCGTGGTCGGCTATTGTGTTTTGTTTAAAATGCTCCGTTAACTCTGCAATCTCTACATCGGTCAATCCACTGTAGGCTTTGCCAATTGGCAAGAGTTCGCCGGTGGTTTCGTCGCGCACCGCGAACGTATAATCGCTTAACACATTGTTCCGTTTTCCATGGCCAAGCTCCGCCGCGACAACAATCACATCTAGTGTCGCTAATTCGCGCTTCAGTTTGAACCAAAACATTCCGCGCGTGCCGGGCAGATAAAAGCTTTCGGGGTCTTTGATCATCAAACCTTCATTCAAACGCTGGCGCGCATCCTGAAAAATTTGCTCAATCTCTGTCGCGGAACGTGCCGGCGTTACGCTCGCCCTCTGAAATTGGGGCGGCAATATAACCGTGCCGAGTTGCTCCCGCCGCCCACGAAGCGGAGTTTTCAATAGGGAGCGTCCGTTCATCCAAAGAAGATCGAAAATCACAAAGGAGACCGGGACATCCGCTGCCGCTCCCGCAAACAGATCAGCGGTCTCGTCCTTGCGCCCAAGCCGCTTTTGCAGATCGAAGAAGGTCAGTCGCCGCCCTTCGTCAAAAGCGATGATTTCGCCGTCAGCAATCAGCTCCTGGTCAAACCTTCTGGCTTGGTCGACCAGCTCCGGAAATTGCCCGGTAATTCGTCGCAAATCGCGCGAGAAAATCTCGACTCTATCTCTGCTGCGATGAAGCTGTGCACGAATCCCGTCGAATTTGTCTTCAACGTACACCGTCCCTGGGATCGACGCGCCAGACCCGTCACGGTCGGCCACTTCAATGAAGCGGTTCCAGACGGCATCCGCGGTCGGTTCGGGAGTGGCGCGCATGCATTTAATGGGACGAAACATTGATAGCTCGGCACTGTGCAGCTCTTTTCGTGACGCTAGCAGCGCCGTCCGGCCGACGTCGCCTAACAACATGTTGGCTTGTTTCACTTCTTCGAGCGAAACATCAAACGCCCGGGAGATGGCTTCCTCCACCAGACCCTCGCGCAAGCCGATACGCAGGTCGCCTGTCAAAATCTTGACCACGTACTCGCCTTCGCGCGCGGATAAAATCGAAAATCGCTCTCGCAGCAGCTTTGCCTTGGCGATCGGGCCGCGCGCGCGCTGAAGATTTTGGAACAACTCGGCCGATTCGAGAATGCTGAATGGTTGCGGCGCCGTTCGGCCATCGAGAACTTCAAACGCACTCTTGCCAGCGTCGCCATGTCTGCTGGCGATTCCATGAAACTCCGAATCGCCAATTTTGGTCGCGTCCTGCAATGCACGGAAGATTACGGCCCATCCGACCTGCAATATCCGCGGATCGTTTTGAGCAAATGCTTTTCCGGTGAAGTACGTAGTCGCAGAGAGAAGCTGCTCACTTGTTAGGCCGCGCAGGTAATCGGACAGCAACCGAATCTTCTCCAGTTTTGCCGGAGTCGCACCGATGCCTTCACCGACATTCGCGAAATCCAAAAATTCAGATTGCTGCGTAGACTCGCAGTGAGGCCGCGCTGCCGCGAGATTTTTCGGCAGGGATTCCCGTGCGATCTCCCTTCGTTCGAAGTGCAGTTCCATCTGGTTTTCTTCAGTCAGCGCCCACGCCTCGACGCCGCGTGCGCGAAGATCGGAGGCAAAAGCTGCGGCAAAACCATGGAGGGTCAACACTCGGCGCGGCTGCACCAATTCGACGTACCGAAGTAAATCGTCGTAATCCGCGTGATCCGATAGAGGAAATGCCGCATCGACCTGGTAGCGATACACCGCGTGAGGATCGACAGCCCACCCGCTGACCAGCGCTACACGTTTGCGGGGGATCTTCTCCAGCATCGGCGAGCGGTTCGCGCTGGGCGGACAAATCAACACTTTGCCAGTGACGCCGTTCCGATTGTATCGCACGTATTTGCAAAACGATTGCCCGAGGTGTTCGTAGATGCGCGTCATTTGATAAACCGAGCCATGCAGCATGGGGGTCAAACCGGCGCGGTCGAGCGCACAAAGGATTTCCTGCGCCTTGCCTAACGAGTAGCCCAGCAGCACCGGCACTTCACCTGCGTCAATCGTTTCGCCACAGAACGCGACCATTTGGTCGATCACCTCTTTGGTGGGCGGGAACCGATAGCGCGGCACGCCGAAGGTTGTTTCCATTACAAGGGTGTCAGCATGACGCCACTCTGCCTGCTCGGCGGACCTGCCAGGACGCAGCTTAAAATCGCCAGTGTAGAGCAGCGTCTGCTCACCCGCGAAAACAAGGCACTGCGCTGAACCAAAGATATGCCCGGCAGGCAATAACATGAGATCGACGCCGTGAATAGATCGTCTTTCCCCGAATGGCAGTGGATGCTCGATGCGCGAGCCCGGCAGACGGACCCGCATCAGGCGTGCTGTGCGCTCGGAAACGATCACTTCCTGGTGCGGTGCGATGTGGTCGCTGTGCGCGTGGGAAACGAACGCGAAACGTTTTGCGTCCCATGGGTCCAGCCAGAAATCCTGTTGCGGCAAGTAAACACCGCGCTCGTAGCGAACTTCGATCACGTGGAAAATTACTTCGCAATTTGCCTGAGTTCCATAGCACGGCTGATGCCGATAAGCATCATGGTTGGGCGTTGACACCTGCCTCAAGGACCCGCTTTATTACGGAAATGAGATTTGCCGCCGCACTTCTAATTTTGACTTTCCTGGTGGTTTCCGCTCCAGGGAAGG
The DNA here is from genome assembly GCA_049791915.1 of Candidatus Udaeobacter sp. GTDB lineage: Bacteria > Verrucomicrobiota > Verrucomicrobiia > Chthoniobacterales > UBA10450 > Udaeobacter. Next base: position 19,032 of record JBARAJ010000159.1, on the reverse strand, counting down.
GCGTTCGGGAGGAACCCAAAGTCATCGAGAAAGTCACGGCGCTGCCGGTGGCATTGGACCCAAATTTCCAGTTTCGAAAAACCAGGCTCTTCTTCATGAGTGAGCAAGCGCTACAAGCCAATCAGAGGGCCCGCGATTCGACGAGCAACAAGGTTGGCGGGAAATCAAATTCGCAGCCGAACCAGAACACTTCTACGATTCAGGATGCGCCCATCGTTTTTGAGAGGCAATACCGTCTTTATGGCGCGGTCACCGCGATCGATCAACGGCAGCGTTTCGGCAATTACTTCGATTTTTTTTGGCGAACCAAACGCCCCTCGGATGTCACCGTGCGTCTGGAATATCGCCAGGCGAAATTGCACGAACAGACCCAGGCGCAGGAGATTACATATGGAAACGTGCGCGGCACTCACAAGACTGAATTCAAGGTGATCGGCGACGATTACTTTGACGACGGCCGCGTGATTGCGTGGCGATGCCTCTTGATCGCGAACGGCCGAATCGTGGCGGAAAACCGCTCGTTTCTGTGGGAATAACTTGCGGCAGGGGCGCGCCTTGGTGTTTTTGCTCCCGCCCACGCCGTGCCTCGAAGGTTCGAAGCAGTGCGGCTCTTTAAGCGCTGCGTTCCGAATCAGTTGATGAGAGATTTTCCCACTCGCGGGCAGGTTTGACAGCATGGGTTTCAGGCTGGTATCGTTTGAAAGAGTAATTGTGGACTCGTCTATTCAAGTTGGGGTAAGAGGGCCGACCGTATGGGTGAAAGTTGAGGGAAAAGGTAGTTTCCTTAATAGCGGCAACCTCAAGGAGTTCGCGCGCGAAATGTTGGACCGCGGGTATCGCGAATTTGTGGTCGATTTGGCAGATTGCGCCATGATGGATTCTACATTTATGGGAACTATGGCCAGCGTGGCGTTGCGACTAAAAGAAATCGGGCACGGACACCTTCACATTGTTCATTGCGGAAACCGCAGTCAGCAGCTCCTTTCCGGGCTCGGATTGGATCAGATATTCGATATCCATAGCGATGGCACCGGTGAACCTGAATGTGAAGCGCTTGAACAAGCCTCCAAAAGCCAGACACTAGATTCCCGAAAAAAGGAGCAGACAGAAACAATGCTGGAAGCGCACGAAGCGCTTTGCGAGGCAGCGCCGGAAAATATCTTTCGCTTTAAGGACGTTCTCGATTTCCTAAGACAAGATCTTCATCACGAGACGTCTTCGAAGTAAGCTGGCCTCGAGCAATGTGGCCGACTCTTCTCCTTGGACTCCTTACTGCGTCTCTGGCTGGGTGGGGTATCACTGCGTATCTCCAGAGTCGGCGGATTCGCGGACTGGAGCGCTCGCATGAGGAGATTCAGGTCGAAGAGACGCTGGTCTTCGATTTCCTCCACGGGCTGGGCGAAGCGTTCCGGGGAACAATTCGACCTCAGGAATTGCATCGACTCATTGTGGAGGGGGCTGTGCGCATTCTCGATGCACACGGCGGCGCGCTCTACGTTACGGATCGGACAGGTGGCAAGCTCATGCCCGGATTCATCTCGAAAGGCTGTCCGCCGCTGGTAGATGTTCCGAAAGATATTTTACAACAAGCGGCCGCCAATCCTATCGCCCTTGAGACGTTCCTGCGGCTCCATACGCTTGGTGCGAATGAAGGACTGATTGGGCGCGTTTGGCAAACAGGTCAGGCTGTCTGTCTCAACGAATTCTCGGAAGCGCCGGAGTTGGCCAAATTGCGGGGAAGCGCTTTTGGCAGCGTGTCGGTCATGGCCACAGCGCTCCAATATGGCGAGCAGGACCTGGGTATTCTGGCGGTCGCCAACAGTCCAATGGCTGCGCCTTTTTCGCAGGCTGATTTTGTCGTTTTTAAATCCATCGCCGAGCAATCGGCCTTTGCGCTCTACAACGCGATCATTTATTCGATGGCGAACGAAAAAAAACGGCTGGATCACGACCTCGAAATTGCGCGAGACATTCAGCGCATCCTGCTCCCATCTGAAGCGCCGGCCATCAATGGGTTCCAAATCAGCGGAATTAATGTGCCAGCTCGCCAGGTAAGCGGCGATTATTTCGATTACATCCATGTCGATCAAGAGCGACTTGGCGTCGCAATCGCAGACGTTTCCGGCAAAGGCGTGCCTGCATCGCTGATCATGGCGATTTGCCGCAGCGTGTTGCGTGCAGAGGCGGCCCGGAACCCGTCTCCGGCGGATGTGTTACGAAAAGTAAACCGGCAACTTTATCCGGACATCAAAGAAGACATGTTCATCAGCATGGCGTACCTAGTCCTGGATCATCAGCACGATAGCGTCACGCTTGCGCGGGCCGGACACGACGCCCCGTTATGGTATCAGCGGCAGTCGCAAACTGTAACGCCGGTAAAGTCGCCGGGAATGGTGGTGGGAATTGACAGCGGAAGTGTGTTCGATAGGCTTACAGTCGATTTCGCCGTGCCGCTCGAGCGCAACGATTGCCTCGTTCTCTACACCGACGGCGTGACTGAGACGCTTAATTCCGAGGACGACGAGTATGGCGTTGATCGCATGATTCAGTCGGTTCGCGCCAGCGCGAACGATGGCGCGCAAGCGATTGTAAAGAGGATTATCGAGGACGTGCGCGATTTTACCGGTTCGGTGCCGCAAAACGATGACATTACCGTGATAGCCATCCGCAAAACATGAAAAAGATCCCTTCCCGTGAACGCGAAGAAGAAATGAATTCGTCTGTGCAGGCCAAGCAGCCGTCCCCTACGCCTGCAGGCGACGCCGATTCCGAAGATGCAATGGCCGGCTTGCAAGCCGATCTCGACAGATTCCGCGACCTCGCGCTACGCAGCCAGGCTGATTTCGACAACTACAAAAAACGCGCAGCCCGCGAAAAAGAGGACGCGGTGAAATATGCCAACAGCTCGTTGCTCCAGCGTCTGGTCTCAATTCTAGACAATTTTGAGCTTGGTCTGGCGGCCGCAAAAACAGAGAGTGAGCATTCTCCGATCTATTCCGGAATGGTTCTCGTTCAAAAACAGCTGAACGATTTGCTCGAGGAAAACGGACTGCAAACGATCGAAGCCGAAGGCAAAAAGTTTGATCCGAACCTGCACGAAGCGATCGCTCACGAGCCGAGCGGGTCTGCCGAAGGAACGGTCATTCGCCAGGCCCGGCGAGGTTATCGGTTTAAGGATCGCCTCTTGCGACCTGCGCGCGTCGTTGTTTCCAGCGGCCCGGCGAAGTAGTGAGCACTCTTGCTTGCTTTGCGGATTAGTCTGATTGGTCACGTACGACTCTCGCTTCGATGGCTACTGAGAAACGCGATTACTACGAAGTGCTCGGTGTGGGCCGAAATGCCACCGATGAGGAAATCAAACGAGCCTATCGCAAGCTCGCGGTAAAGTTCCACCCTGACAAAAATCCTGACGATCCGCACGCCGAGGAAAAATTCAAAGAATTAGGCGAAGCGTACGACGTCCTGATGGATTCAGACAAGCGCGCGGCTTACGATCGCTTCGGTCACGCCGCGTTCGCGCAGGGCGGTTCCGGTTTCGGTGGCGGCGGTTTTCATGATCCGTTCGAGATTTTCCGCGAGGTGTTCGGCGGCGCTGGATTTGGCGGCGGAATTTTCGAGACGTTCTTTGGCGGCGGCCCCGGAGCGCGCTCCGACGATCGGCGTCGTGGGTCGGATCTGCGCTACGACATGGAAATCAAGTTGGAGGAGGCGGCTTTCGGCGCAGAGAAGACGATTGAGATTGAGAAACTTGATGCCTGTGACAAATGCCACGGCAGCGGCGCCGAGCCGGGCTCGCGCAAAACAAGTTGTCCCACGTGTGCCGGGCGTGGACAGGTGATCAGTTCGCGGGGGTTCTTTCACATCTCACAAACATGTCCACGGTGCCACGGCGCCGGTGAGATCATCGAAAAGCCATGCCAGAAATGCGGCGGCGAAGGGCGCGTCGAAAAGCTAAGCCAAATCAAGTTGAAGATTCCTGCGGGAATCCGGGAGGGCACTCGATTACGTTCGCCCGGAAATGGCGAGGCGGGCATCGGCGGCGGTGCAGCGGGTGACCTTTATGTCGTGGTCCACGTCAAGGAGCACAACATCTTTCACCGCGAAGCCGACGATTTGTATTGCGACGTGCCAATCCCGTTTTCCGTTGCGGCATTGGGCGGCGAGATCGACGTGCCGACGCTTGAGGGCAAGGCCCACGTTAAAGTCCCCGCGGGCACGCAAAGCGGACAAATGTTCAAGCTTCGTGGCAAAGGCATAACAAACGTGAACGGCCGCAGTCATGGCAATTTATTCGCGCGGCTGATCGTGGAGGTCCCCTCACGCCTGAATCCAGAGCAACGCCTCAAGCTCGAGGAGTTCGCCGCGCTTTGCGGCGAGGAAAACACTCCAATGCGCAAAAGTTTCTTCGACCGAGCAAAGGAATTCTTTAGATAGGCGCCGCAATTCCGTGGTTCGCAACGCCGTCACACTGATTGAATGCCCACGCGACGCGTGGCAGGGCCTCAGCCGGCCAATTCCTACCGAGCTGAAAACCCGTTACCTGCGCACCCTGATTGACGCGGGGTTCAAACACATCGACGCGGTCAGTTTTGTTTCTCCCAAGGCCGTTCCGCAAATGGCCGACAGCGAAAAAGTGCTGGAACAAATCGACCTGCCTAACGACGTCGAGATCATCGGGATCGTGGTGAACGAAAAAGGCGCTGAGCGCGCCATTGCCACACAAGCGGTTTCAACTCTGGGTTTTCCTTACTCCATCTCCGAGACCTTTCTGCGCAAAAACCAGAATCAGACACTGGACGAATGCTACAAAGTTTTGGAATCGATCAAAAGAAAGGCAGACAACACGGGGCTGAGCACTGTGGCTTACATTTCGATGGCGTTTGGAAATCCATATGGCGATCCGTGGGATGAGACGAACGTTCGAGAGGCGCTCAATGAACTTGTCGGTCTCGGTATACAATCCGTTTCGCTTGCTGACACAGTCGGCGTGGCAGGTCCTGATTTGATTCGCGGTGTGTTTGAATCAGTGACGACTGAGTACCCCGACCGCGACATCGGCGTGCACCTGCACAGCGCGCCCGCGCAAGCTGAATCGAAAGTACTCGCCGCGTATGACGCCGGCTGCCGCCGTTTTGATTCAGCCATCGGCGGCCTCGGTGGATGCCCGTTCGCGCAGGACGCGCTAGTTGGAAACATTCCTACGGAATGCCTGCTCGCCGCTTTGAAACAACGCGACGTGGAGCTGCCTGTCAGTGATGCGTTCCAAAACGTGTTGTCGCTAAACTCGCTTATCTCGGCTGACTACTCGTAGGCGAATCAATTTCATCCGCCCCATGCATCGTTTCTATGTTGCGCCGGAGAACTGGGACCCTCTCGGACTCGCGTTACGTGGCTCCGAGGCCCACCACGCGCGCAATGTCCTGCGCATGCAAACCGGAGACAAGCTTGTTCTCTTCAACGGAGAAGGTCGCGAGCTCACTGCAGAAATTACAAATGTCGCCGACCACGAGATTCGATTGCGGAAATTACACGAATCGGAAACGGCGCCGCTGCGCTGCAGGATTGTTCTGGGGCAGGCAATCCCAAAAGGAAAAAACATGGACCTCATTGTGCAGAAGGCCGTCGAGATTGGTGCAGCAGAAATTGCACCGATCATTTCCGACCGCACCATTGTGCGGCTCGATTCCGAAAGCACCTCGCAAAAACAGACAAAATGGCAGCAGGTCGCCATCGAAGCGGCCAAGCAATGCGGCCAGAATTGGCTGCCGCGGGTTCACGCCCCAAAAAAATTAGCAGAATTTTTTTCCACTTCGGAGCGGACATTCGATCTTCGCCTGATCGGATCGCTCCAGCCCGATGCGCAGCAATTAAAAAAAATTCTGGAAACCTATTCAAGCGAGCACAGTGATCGTCCTCGAAACGTATTGATGCTCGTTGGGCCCGAGGGTGACTTCACTCCTGCGGAGCTTGCGCTGGCGCGGCGTCACAACTGCCAGCCAATCACACTGGGACCAATCATCCTGCGAGTGGAAACCGCGGCAATCTATTGCCTGAGTGTCCTCTCCTACGAACTGCTGATTTGATGGAGGGTACGCTGGCGCCCAATGACAACGGGCTACTCGGCGACCGCCGCTTCCACGGCGGATTCGCTCGGAAGGTCGGGCGCCGGCGCGGTTTGATCCGGCGGTGCTGGCTGGATTGAGACAATGATGAATTGGGCGACGTCGTCCTCGGTGTTTAGTGGGATCGTTTCGGCAACTTCATGCCCGAGCAGCGCCTGGCCGATTGCGGTTTGGTACGAGATAATGTGGCGATCGGGATCACCGTCCCATGCACCCAGAATAGTGTAAGTCTCTTCGTTGTTTGTTTCGGCATTGCGCAAGGTGACGATCGTGCCGATGGAAACGCGTGATGTATCGGGATTTTCGAATGACGTGCCTCTCGCGTCGTGCAGCATTTGCTCCAAATCGGCTTTGCGTCGCATCAACACGCTTTGCATTTGCTTCGCCGCTTTGAATTCAAAATTTTCGCTGAGATCGCCGTAGGACCGGGCAATTGCGATCTCCTTGGTGTTCTCGGGAATTTTTACTTTCACGATCTCTTCGTGTTCTGCTCTGCGCTTTTCCAAACTGCTCCAGGACACAATGAGCGGCGCGGCTTTTTCCTGCGTTTCTGCGCCGGCGATCATAGTTTCCAGTTCCGGATAAACTTTGACCATCCGTGCCAGGAGCGATCGTTTGGTCAGCTCATCGAACAACGGCGTGACCTGCAGACGCCGCATCCCGTCGCGCGCCAGGCCGACATCGACTTTCTTAAAGATCTCCCCAAGCAATTCCCGGTCATCAACCAATGCCCTCAGCAACCTGCTGGCGCGACCGGTAGAACTATGCTGTTCGCGCTCGAGCGCGGCGAGGATCGCCCACAGCAAATCCGGGGTGATCAGGTCGCCCCAATTCTTTTTTTCGCCGCACAACCAAATGAGCATCTCGCTCGTGGCTGAATGTTCGCGAATGCTTCGCTCCAGCATGGTCCGAAGCTCGGCGTGTTGCCCAGTTTCATTCAAGATACGCGGAATTTGCGCCACCATTCGACTATGGCTCGTCTCCATGAGACGCAAGGCTCGCTCTGTCCAGCCTGCTCCCAGTGCGGCCGGCAGCGCTTGCAAAACGCGTTTCTCTTTTGCCGCTGGCAAGTTTGGCAGGATCAATGTCAGACGCTTTTCCTCTTCCACGATTAATTTGGAAAGGGTCAGACCGACGTGTGTAGTATGCAGTGACGGGATATGCGCAAGCAAATCATCCCGCGCAATGATGAGTTCGAATGCCAGCTCAGGATGCAGTTTCTGATTGCGCGCCGCTGCGTTCTCGATCGCCACGACGATCGGCTGAAGTTGTTTTTCAGGTTCCTTGAATTGCTCGTAGGATTTTATGATCTGCTCGAATGCTGCGATTTGCTGCTTTGGCTGCCTGGCCTTGTTGAATGCCGCCAGCAGCTCATCGGCGTGCGACACCCCTTCGCCGCGGATTTCGATGGGGTCCGCCTTTTTTGCAGGAATGGAGAACCCACCGCTTGCTTTAAGCGCTTTCCTAGTCGATTCCCACCAGCGTTTCCACTCCGCTTCGGTAAAGATATCGCCAATGAGCCATTCTCCGATCTGCTGGCCGCTGGCCTTGCCGTTCAAACTTTCCAGAATGTTTTGCACCAGCGCCACTGGATTTTCCTTCGTCAGCTTTTTAATTGATGCAATGTCCGTTGCCTTTAGGACTAGAAAATGTTCCGACGCCAGCGGCGTCAGATTCTCTGCCGCGTATTGCGCCTGCATGGGATGAAACTTCTTGGTTGCGAAATCGATGACAATTTGATTTAGCAACAGGTTCCATTCGCGGACGCGACCGAATCCCCAACTTTTGTGCAGGCAAAATGTACCCGGTTTTAACTTTTCCAGTTGACCTGCGGATTTCGTAGTGAGCTTGCCAGCTTCGACCAGTTTTTCTAATTCAGCATCCATTTGTGGGGACAAATGCGTCCCTCTGACGTATAAGTCCCATCGGCGCGTCGCGCAATTTGCGATTGCCGCACGGCTTTTCGCATGAAACCCTGCCCCGCGTGACGACGAGCATCTGGTTCTGGGTCGCCTTTCACGTTGGCGTGTTCGTTGCCATTGGGATCGACCTGTTCACGTTCCGTCGACGCGGCCGCGAATTGAGCATGGGTGCAGCGGCGCGGCGCAGCCTCTTGTGGGTGGTTATCTCCCTGGCCTTTAACGTTGTCGTCTGGCGTGTGAAAGGGCCACATCACGGGCTCGATTTTCTTACCGGCTACCTGATCGAGTACTCCCTGAGCATGGACAACATTTTTGTGTTCGTGCTCATCTTCACGCATTTCCGGGTTCCACCCCGCGCACAACACCGCGTATTGGTCTGGGGAATTATTGGCGCTCTCATCATGCGCGGCACCATGATTCTTTTCGGCATCGCTTTGGTGCAGCGGTTTCATTTCGTTCTGTACATCTTCGGTCTTTTCCTGCTGATCACCGCAGCGCGCATGCTTTTCGGGAAACATCCGACGCTCGATTTCAGGGAAACGCGCGTGATGCGGTTTTGTCGCCGGATTCTTCCGATCACCCACCAATTTCACAACCAAGACTTCAAGGTGCGCGTTGATGGCCGCTGGATGTTAACGCCGCTTGCTCTGACCATGATCGTAATTGAAGTCACGGACCTGGCATTCGCAGTGGATTCGATCCCGGCGATCTTCGCCATCACTCAAGATCCATTCATTGTTTATACGTCAAACATCTGCGCAATCCTTGGCTTGCGGTCACTTTACTTCCTGCTGGCAGGTCTGATGAACCGTTTCATTTATCTCAGAACCGGTCTGGCATTGGTGCTCGGATTCGTGGGCATGAAAATGATTACCGCGGAATACCTGCCGTTCCCCCGAATCATCTCGCTGGGAATCATTATTCTTATCCTTGGAGTCACGATCTGGCTTTCGATGTTGAAAACGAAGAACAGCGCTGCGAACGAACACCCAAAATAAAGTATTGCCTTTGCTGTTCGGAATTATTTAACTGCTAACCAGCACCTATGAAAACTATTCTTGCCTTCGCTGCGGTCGCTGGCCTCGCCATCGGAGCTTTCGCCGATATTCAGGATCCGCCCGGGAACGATTATGGACCAACCCGCAAACTCGGTCGCGGTATCTCTAACCTTATCATCGCTCCGACTGAGTTCTTTGTAACCGTTAACCAAATCAACCAAACGGAAGGTAATTCCGCTGGAGCTGGCTATGGCGTTTGGAAAGGAGCGGGACGGACAGCGGCGCGCCAAGTGGCCGGTCTTGTCGAGATCCTGACCTTTCCGTTTCCAATTTGGCACGACAGCTATCAACCCTTGCTGCCCTCAGACATTCCTTACATCCATGGCGGTTACGCGGAATTCCCGCCTGAAGTCGGTAACGAGTCGAAATACCCGTACGTGCGCGATACGCACGCCGATTTCAATTAACGTCCGCTCTGCAGAAGGCGCGCGTTTTTCGATTGCCTGAGGATCGCAGCACGGTAGGCGTGATTGATCCGCCTTGGCGTCACGGTCAAAGTAATCGAGACTAAAGCGGTTGGGATGATGCAATCGCGACGTTTTTCCGGGCTGCCGCTCATCGGCCTTTTCGCAATCATCTACGTCATCGCCGGCAAAATTGGCTTACACCTGGCATCATTGCACGCCAGTGCTTCACCGGTGTGGCCGCCGGCAGGGATCGCGCTGGCTGCAATACTCTTGCTCGGTTATCGAGCGTGGCCGGCGATCTTTGTCGGTGCGTTCCTGGTAAACTTCACGACTGCGGGAGACATCGCCACATCAGTTGCCATCGCGACGGGCAACACAGCTGAGGCTATAGCCGGCGCGTGGCTGGTGAACCGGTTCGCGGACGGCAAGAATGTTTTTGATCGACCACAAGGCGTTTTCAAATTCGCTCTCGCCGCAGCGATCAGCGCTGTCATAAGCCCAGTGTTCGGCGTGACCAGCCTTGCGCTGGGCGGCTTTGCCGACTGGAGGAACTACGGCTTGATTTGGATTACTTGGTGGCTTGGCGATGTAACGGGCGACCTCATTTTCACTCCGCTGGTTCTTCTTTGGGGCATTAGGTGGAAATTAACCTGGAAAAAAGAGGAATCGGTAGAAGTTGGCGTTCTTCTTCTGTTGTTAGCGCTATTGAGTGCAGTTGTCTTTGGAGGATGGCTGGAGATCTCAGCCAAAAATTATCCCATCGCTTTTATTTGCGGCCCGATTGTGATTTGGACCGCTTTCCGCTTCACTCAACGCGAAACCGCCACGGGTATTTTCATTCTGTCTGTGATAGCGCTGTGGGGAACAGTGCGCGGCTTTGGGCCATTCGTTGGTCAAAGTGAGAATCAGTCGCTTCTCACCGTGCAATCGTGGACAGCAGTGCTCGCCATAACGGCGATGGCACTTTCCGCTGGCATGGCTGAGCGACGGCGTGTCGAGGACGAACTTCAGCAACAAAAAAGCATAGTCGAAGCCGCGAATCGCACCAAAGACCATTTCCTGGCGATGCTTTCACACGAGCTGCGCACGCCACTTACTCCTGTCATCTCTGCGTTGGAATCGCTCGAAACAGAGCCGACACAAACTGAAGATACCAAAGCATCGATGGCGATGATCCGTCGCAATATCGAATTGGAAACGCAGTTGATTGATGACCTGCTCGACTTCACCCGGATAGCCAGAGACAAAATGCAATTGCGTTTGGCTCCAATCGATGCGCACCAGGCGGTGTCGAATGTCGTCGAGATTTGCCGCGCCGAGGTGAGGTTCAAAAACCTTCAGGTGCATCTCAATTTGCGAGCGAAGAGCTGCCATGTCACCGCCGACGCCGCGAAATTTCAGCAGATTATTTGGAACGTACTTAAGAACGCGATCAAATTCACCCCTGAAGGAGGAGAAATCACAATCTCCTCGGACAATCCATCGGAAGCAGTTTTCACCGTCGCCGTCCGCGATACCGGCATCGGTATGGAGCCTGAAGTCATGCAGCGCATTTTTGATCCTTTCGAACAGGGCAACCGCTCGTTTGAGCACCGTTTTGGCGGACTCGGTCTGGGTCTGGCCATTTCAAAATCTCTCGCGCAGGCCCACGGCGGCACGCTGACTGCGCAAAGCGACGGATCCAATCGTGGCTCAACTTTTACACTATCGATGCAAGCTCTCCCGCAAGGTGAAGCAACTAGCGTGGCTTCAAAAACGGTCACTGACTCGGCACGACAAGCTCTGAAAATTCTGCTCGTCGACGATCATCATGACACCTGCGCTGCACTGGAGAAATTGCTGGCGCGGCGCGGGCATCTGGTTGCGGTATCGCACGACGTCCGCTCGGCCATGGAAGCTGCCGTTCGGAACAAATTCGATCTGCTCATCAGCGATATTGCCCTCCCGGATGGAACCGGAATGGATCTGATGATGCAATTGCGCGCGATCGCCCATGTTCCGGGGATTGCGATCAGCGGCTTTGGCAATAACGGCGATATCGAACGAAGTTTGCAGGCCGGCTTCTCCGAGCATCTCATCAAACCCATCAAGCTCGACAACCTCGAAGCCGCCATCGAACGGACGCTTAGCGCGACGTGACATTTCTGTCGCACCGTCGATGGCAGCGTGGAGTTCTGATTAGCACCGTGCTTCAGCACAGTGTTCAACGCGCCGCGGCGGAGTAACCTGTCGTTGGCGGAGACACCCAACTGAAGCAGGTTGGTAATGAAATGCGGCTTGTTGATCTAAGAATTGAGGACGTCGCGTTCGGCGGAAAAGGCGTTGGTCGGGAACAGGGCAAAGCCGTTTTTGTTCCTTACACAATTGAGGGCGAAATGGTTTCCGCCGAAATCGGCCGGGAAAAGAAGCAGTTCGCCGAAGCAGAGCTGGTCGAAGTTAAGCAGAGTTCGCCGAATCGCGTCGCGCCAGAGTGCCCGTATTTCGGCCGATGCGGCGGCTGCGCGTATCAACACATTGATTACGAACACCAGCTCGCGATCAAATGGCGACAGCTGCGCGACGCGCTCCAGAGAATCGGCAAACTAAAGGATGTTCCCATGCGGCCGATTGTCCCGTCGCCGAGGCAGTACGCATATCGCAACCGCATCACCGTGCACGCGCAGGACGGCGTGATCGGTTTTTTTCGACGCGATTCGCATCGTTTGATTGATATCGAGAGCTGCCCGATCTCTCGAGAGGAAGTCAATCGCGCCCTGGCGGAGTTGCGCGAACAAAAACATGTGCGGGACGGGCATTACACGCTACGGAGTGCGTCCGAACCGCGCGTGTTTTCGCAGGTAAACGACGAGGTCGCGCAGGCGCTGCGGGATTTAATTGTGAGTCTTGTTCCGCCAAATCAGGAACTGTTAATCGACGCGTACTGCGGCGCGGGATTTTTCGCAAAAGCGTTGCTAGACAAATTCGAGCGCGTGATTGGGATTGATTGGGACCGGTTCGCTATCGCCGCCGCGAAAGAGAACGCGAGTGAGAAGGAGACGTATATTGCAGGCGATGTGGAAAGTGTAGAGGCGGCTGTGTCAGCCGCCTTTGCGAGTGGCGGTGTCCAACCCCGGGCGCTTCGCACAAGCGCTGCTACAACAATCATCATCGATCCACCGGCAACGGGACTCACTGAAGCAGTTCGCAAGGCGATAAGCGATCTCGCGCCGGAAACATTGATTTACGTTTCCTGCAATCCGCCGACGCTGGCACGCGATTTGAAGGATTTGCACGAGAAATTTGTTATCGAATCGGTCACTCCGCTCGACATGTTTCCCCAAACCGCCGAGATCGAGGTGCTGGCCCATCTTCAGGCGCGTGCTGACATTCGCGTTGGGCGTTAACGATTTTTTAACGCATTTCACACACGGTTTAATTAACCGTCTCATCAGGTCGCGCTGATACTTACGCGTATGAGTGACTTGATCTTCATAGGAGTAATCATCGCGTTTTTCGCGTCGGGCGCTTTGTACACGGTGCTTTGCGAGAAGTTGTAGGAGGATAAATGGAAACTGTCGTTGTTAGCGTCATAGCGCTGCTGCTTTTCGTGTATCTGCTCGTGGCCATGATCCGGCCTGAGAAATTCTAACGTCCCAATGGAGACCTCTGGTTGGATTCAATTCGCGATTTATCTGATCGCGCTCGCTCTGGTGACAAAGCCGATGGGCCTCTATCTGATGCACGTTCTTGACGCGAATGGCAGAACGTGGCTCGATCCGGTGCTGGCTCCAGTCGAGCGGTTCACCTATCGGGCCATGGGTGTCGACGCCCGCAAAGAGCACAATTGGAAGCAATACACGCTCGCCATGCTGCTCTTCAGTCTCGTGGGCTGCCTATTCACCTATGCGATCCTGCGTTTGCAATATTTTCTGCCCCTGAATCCGCAAAAATTGGCAGGAGTTAGTCCCGATCTTTCGTTTAACACCGCAATCAGTTTCACCACCAACACCAACTGGCAGAATTACGCCGGCGAATCGACGATGTCGTACTTCTCGCAGATGGTCGGTCTGGCGTTTCACAATTTCGTCTCGGCCGCAACCGGAATCGCCATCGCGGCTGCGCTCGTTAGGGCAATTGCGCGGCATTCGGCAACAACACTTGGCAATTTCTGGGTCGACCTGGTTCGGGTCACTTATTACCTGCTGCTGCCGATCTGTCTGGTGTTCGCAGTCTTCCTGGTGTCCCAAGGAATGATTCAAAATTTCAAGCCTTACACCAAGGCTGCACTCGTCGAGCCGATGAAGATCCAGGTCGAGAAGAAGAATGATCAAGGCGAGACGATCAAAGGACCAGATGGCAAGGCGGTGACGGAAGAGCAAACCGTGACCGACCAGAACATCGTGCAAGGCCCGATGGCGTCGCAAGTCGCGATTAAGATGCTTGGCACCAACGGCGGCGGCTACGTGAACGCAAACGCAGCTCACCCATTCGAGAATCCAACGCCGCTTTCGAATTTCTTCCAGATGTTGTCGATCTTTTCTATCGGCAGCGGTCTGACTTACTACCTCGGCCGAATGGTTAAGAATCAGAAACACGGCTGGACCGTCTGGGCTGCGATGTTGATCCTTTTTGTTAGTGGAGTGCTGTTGTGCTGGTGGGCAGAGGCGAATGGTAATCCAATCCACCAGAGTCTCGGCGTTGCCGGCGGCAACATGGAGGGGAAGGAAGTCCGGTTCGGCATCTTTAATTCCGCGCTCTTCGCCACGATCACAACCGATGCCTCCTGCGGGGCGGTCAATTCGATGCACGATTCGTTCACCGCGCTCGGCGGCTTCGTTCCATTGTTCAATATCAAGCTCGGTGAAGTTATCTTCGGCGGCGTTGGTGCGGGCTTATATGGAATGCTGGTATTCGTTGTGCTCGCGGTCTTCATCGCGGGGCTGATGGTCGGTCGGACGCCTGAATATCTCGGCAAAAAAATAGAAGCGTACGACGTAAAGATGGCGATGCTCGCGTTACTCATTCTTGCTATTTCGATCCTCGGCTTTGCCGCCTGGGCAGCAGTGGCCAAATGGGGTTTGGCCGGACTCAATAACAATGGTCCGCATGGACTGAGCGAAATTCTTTACGCGTTCAGCTCCGGCGCCGGCAACAACGGGAGCGCATTCGCCGGTCTCTCCGGCAATACACCCCCCTATAACACAACGCTCGGGTTCGATATGTTGTTCGGCCGATTCCTTATGATCGTGCCGATCATGGCGCTGGCAGGCTCGCTGGTGCAAAAGAAAGTCGCGCCACCAAGCGTCGGCACCTTCCCAGTCTCCGGTGGCACGTTTCTAATCCTGCTCCTCGGAACCGTGCTGTTGATCGGCGCGCTGAATTTTCTCCCCGCGCTGACTCTGGGGCCAATCGTAGAGCATTTCCTCACGCAGGGCGGAAAGCTTTTTTAACTCCGGATCCAACCGTTATGACGCAAAAACCAGCATCGCTTTTTGATTGGAAGATTGTCGGTCCGGCTATCGGCGACGCGTTCAGAAAACTGAACCCGCGTTTGATGGTGAAGAACCCGGTCATGTTTGTGACCATGGTTGGCGCTGCCCTAACGACAGTAGGAATTTTTACCGCCGAACCGGGACTGCGCGGCTTTGTAACGCAACTGGCGATCTGGCTTTGGTTCACGGTGCTGTTCGCCAATTTTGCTGAAGCGGTTGCGGAAGGCCGAGGCAAAGCTCAAGCCGCCAGCCTGCGGCGGGCGCGCAAGGATACGATGGCGCGGCGTCTGTGGAACGGACGCGAACAGCAAGTCCCCGCACCCGGATTGCAGAAAGGCGATCTCGTCGTATGCGAAGCCGGCGACGTCATTCCGGCAGACGGCGACGTCGTAGAGGGAATCGCCAGCGTTGACGAGGCGGCGATCACCGGCGAATCAGCGCCTGTAATTCGCGAGAGCGGCGGTGACCGAAGCGCGGTCACCGGCGGCACGCGCGTGCTGAGCGATCGCATCGTGATTCGTGTCACGGCTGATAAAGGCTCCGGTTTTCTGGACAAAATGATTGCGTTAGTCGAGGGCGCGCGTCGCCAGAAAACGCCTAACGAGATTGCGCTTACCATCCTGCTTGCCGCATTGACCTTCATCTTTCTTCTGGTCTGCGTAACGCTGAAGCCATTCGGAATTTATTCGGCGACGAACTTTTCGGTTCCGGTATTGATCGCGCTGCTTGTCTGTCTCATTCCCACAACGATTGGCGGATTGCTTAGCGCCATTGGAATCGCAGGAATGGACCGTGTGCTTCAGCGCAATGTCCTTGCAATGAGTGGGCGTGCAGTCGAAGCAGCTGGCGACGTTGACGTTTTGTTACTCGACAAAACCGGCACGATTACCCTCGGCAATCGCATGGCTGTGGGTTTTCATCCTGCGCCAGGCGTTTCGCCTGATGATCTTGCAGCGTCCGCGCAATTGAGCTCGCTGGCCGATGAAACGCCAGAAGGACGCTCGATTGTCGTGCTGGCGAAAGAGAAATTCGGATTGCGCGCGCGAGAGATGCACGATTTGGAGGCGACGTTTGTGCCGTTCACAGCGCAAACGCGCATGAGCGGTGTCGATCTTCATGCTAACGGGGCTGAGCCGACCATGCGTATCCGCAAAGGCGCGGCAGACGCAGTCCGTGGGTTTGTCGAATTGGCCGGCGGGATTTTTCCGCAGCCGGTCACAAAAACAGTGGACGAGATCTCGCACCGCGGCGGCACGCCGCTCGTCGTCGCGTCCGATATGCTGACGCTCGGCACGATCGAGTTGAAGGACGTGGTCAAGGGCGGAATCAAAGAACGCTTCGCGCAGTTGCGAAAAATGGGAATCAAGACCGTCATGATCACTGGCGACAATCCGCTTACCGCCGCGGCGATTGCGGCCGAAGCAGGCGTCGACGATTTCATGGCGCAAGCGACGCCGGAACAAAAACTAAAACGTATCCGCCAGGAGCAGTTCGAGGGTCACCTGGTTGCCATGACGGGTGACGGCACGAATGACGCACCGGCACTGGCGCAGGCCGACGTGGGCGTTGCCATGAACACCGGTACTCAAGCCGCGCGAGAAGCCGGCAACATGGTCGATCTCGATTCGAATCCAACGAAACTGCTCGACATCGTCGAGATCGGGAAACAGATGCTGATCACGCGCGGTTCGCTGACGACGTTCAGTATCGCGAACGATGTAGCGAAATACTTCGCGATTATTCCCGCGATGCTGATGGGCACGTTTCCCGCGATCGCGCCGCTCAACATCATGCACTTGAGCACTTCCACGAGCGCGATCCTCAGCGCCGTCATTTTCAATGCGCTCGTCATTATCGCGCTCATCCCGCTGGCGCTGCGCGGCGTCGCTTACAAACCGATGGGCGCGCTCGCCATCTTGCAACGCAATCTGCTCATCTACGGCTTCGGCGGTCTCGTCGTTCCGTTTATTGGAATCAAACTGATCGATCTGATCATCACTGCACTTCACCTGGCCTAACAAATGAAAGACTTTTTCTCCCATATTCGCGGTGCAGTCGTATCGACGCTCGTGCTGGCCGTAGTCTGCTGCGGTTTGTATCCGCTCATAGTGTTCGGAATTTCGCAGCTGTTGTTTCGCGACCAAGCCAATGGCAGCTTGATTGTCACTGCAGACGGGAGCGTCCGCGGCTCGAAATTGTTAGGCCAGTCGTTCTCTGATCCAAAATATTTTCACCCGCGTCCTTCGGCCGCCGGCAACGGCTATGACGCAACAAGTTCCGGCGGCAGCAATTTGGGGCCGACGTCGCAGAAGCTAAAGGATGCGATTCAGGGCCGCATCGCAGCGTATCGCGCGGAAAATGGCCTGAACGAAACTGAGCCTGTGCCAGCGGATGCAGTTACTGCGTCGGGCGGCGGACTCGATCCAGAGATCAGTTTGCGTAATGCCGAGCTCCAGGTGCCGCGCGTGGCTAAAGCTCGGGCATTAAGCGAAGACAAAGTTCGCGAACTCGTCCAGCAAAACACCGATGGACGTGATCTCGGGGTATTCGGTGACCCCGGAGTCAATGTTCTGCAATTGAACCTTGCGCTCGACCAGCAGCACTGACGAAAAGAGCTTGGACTTACCTTTCCATGTTCGCTCCGATGCCACTGAGCTGGTTATTTCACGGGCCGATCCCTCTTTTCGGCGCTGGGTCGAACGGGAGTTCTCCAGCGGATGAAAACAATAGCGGAGCACTGAGATGGCCGGAACGCGA
Organism: Candidatus Udaeobacter sp.; assembly: GCA_049791915.1. Classification (GTDB taxonomy): domain Bacteria; phylum Verrucomicrobiota; class Verrucomicrobiia; order Chthoniobacterales; family UBA10450; genus Udaeobacter. The sequence goes on along the minus strand of JBARAJ010000159.1, from coordinate 1,295 downwards.
ACTTGAGCAATGCGAAGCCTCCGAGCTGCCCAATCATTTGTTCTGGACGTGGTTCGTCGATAATCCCCGTCGGCATCTGCACTGAACAGAAGGAGAAAAATGAATATGAAGAAATGTCTGATCACGATCGTGTCGGCGATATTTGTCGCAGCAGTGACGCACGCGCAGGAGCCATCTGAAGATTTGACCGCTGAACGACAGCAGCTTGCTCAACAAAAAGCCGAGCTGGACGCGCGCGAAAAGGCATTGGATAAACGCGAGAAAATGTTGGCTGCAAAAGAAAGGGCCACAGCAAATTCCACTCCGCGGTCCCATGAGAAAGAAAAAGCGAAGGCCAGACAGGAGCAAGCTCAGATCACGGAAGAACAAGCGAAAGCTGCGCGTGCAGAAAAGAAGTTGGACGAACCATTTTTCCAACGTCTGGACGAAGCCTTTCTGGAGCAACTGGGCACGCCCGCTTATGTTCCGCCTGATCCCAATGCGCCGAATCCCCGACGCATCCCACCAGCACCTTTCGACTCGCCGCCGTTCCCTTCGGCTGATTGGCAAATTGGCGGGACTCAGATCATCGGTGATCCCGGTGAGCTTCCACCGTATCCATTGATGCAGGCGATTTACGAAGGACCGGGCGGGCAGGCTTGGAAAGACAGCAAGGTCCAGATTTACGGCTGGGTAAATTTCTCGGGAAACATCAGCACTTCGCATCCCTCAAACACGAGCCAAAACGGAAATTTTCCGTTGATTTATGATTTACGCCCCAACCGGATGGAGTTGAATCAGATTGTTCTCTATCTGGAGCGGTTGGCGAATGAAAATCAAACGGACCACATCGATTGGGGTTTTCGAATCTCAGCCCTCTACGGCCTCGACTACCGATTCACGACCACCTACGGGTTTCTCAGCAACCAACTTTTGAAGCACAACAGTTACTCCGGTTTCGACATGCCGATGATTTATCTCGACCTTTACATTCCCTTCGTGGCTCAGGGAATGAATATCCGGATTGGGAGAATCATTTCCGAGCCGGATATCGAAGCGCAATTGGCGCCGAACAATCTCATGGCAAGTCACTCGCTTCTCTACGGCTTCGATAACTACTGCCAGGAAGGAATTTTCACCACCACTAAACTCAACGATCAATGGACGTTTCAACTTGGCATTTCCGATGGAACCGATGTCGCTCTTTGGCAGAATGATCCCGGCCGGCAAGTAACCGGCACGGCGATGATCCAGTGGACTTCGCCCAACCAGATGGATTCGATTTACGCCGGCGACAATAACTTCAACAACGGCAA
>JBARAJ010000158.1:0-6062 GCA_049791915.1 Candidatus Udaeobacter sp. | reverse complement strand
AGTTCAGCAAACAAGTAACATACGTCACCTCGGACGGGCGTGTTATTCAACCTTCAAAAATCAGAAAAGATTCGAAGGTTCAGGTTCACTACGTTAAAGACGGCGACGATATGTTGGTTGATAAAGTTATCGTGACAAAAGACCGCAACTAAACCTCAAACATTACTTGGCGCTAAACGCCCAAGCTTAGAAAACATTCACGCCTGACGGAGAGAGACATTCTCGCTGTCAGGCGTCTTGTTTTTCAATTGCTCAATGTTCAAAACACAGAAGCAAGAGCGGTGAAGCGAGTGGTGAGTCCTCAGCGGAAAAAGTCGAATTCATTTCATTCTGCGCTGAGACAGCGCACGCTACAGCCAGCCTTGGAATTGCCTACGTCCGCGATCGAAGACTGATTTGTTCTCTCAGCGCCTTTTCGTTAGCGAACGAAGATCAAGTAAACGAGAACGCTTAATGCTACCAGGCCCATAATGATCATTTGTTGCAGGTGTTTCGCATTAAAGGGCCGCGACGGAATTGCCCGGGATGCGGTAGCACAATGACGGCAATGATGATCGGCGATGGAAAGCGCGTAGCCACAGGTGGGGCAAGGTTCTAGTGGCATATGACACCAATCGCAGACATTGACCTAATAGCGAGGAATACCCTACGGAAAGAAATGGGGTCGCATCATCGCTTCGTGGACGTTGAAGGGTTGAATCGTTAAAGTGTTGAAGCGGGACGAAAAAGACGTTAAGGAGGTGCAGAAATCCGAAGGGAAGTTTCGTTCTTAGAAAGCGCCAATATGAAAGACGAATCAGGAACAATTCAAGCCGTCGGGAGCTTCCTGGTCGGTGTTGCTTTCCTGATCGCAGCGTGCTCGCGGCCTAGCTCCACGGCTGACTCGTCGGCGCTCAAACCGATCGACCAGGCTGCGTTGCAGAACATGGTGGACACGACCGCCAAGGAACTCCTGGTGCCCGGCGCCGTGCTGCTCCTGCGCACACCCCAAGGCGAGTTCAAGGTCACCTATGGCACCACGCAACTGGGCACGACGAGCCCGCCCCGCGCCGACACCCACTTCCGGATCGCTTCGAACACGAAGTCGATGACGGCCGCGGTGATCGTGCAACTGGCGCAGGAAGGCAAGCTCAGTCTCGATGACCCAGTCTCGAAGTACGTCCCAGGCGTGCCGAATGGTGACAACATCACGATCGACGAACTGCTGAAGATGCGCAGCGGGCTCTACAACTACACTGATGCTCCCGAGCTCGCGGCCACCGTGGACCGTGACCCGACCAAGGTCTGGACCACAGAGGAGTTGCTAGCCCTCGCGTTCGCGCGCCCGCCCAACTTTCCGTCTGGTACCGCCTACGAATACAACAACACCAACTACACACTTCTCGGTCTCATCGCCGAGAAGGTCGATGGCAAACCAATGGCTCGAGCGATGCAGGACCGGTTGTTCGGGCCGCTGGGGATGCACGACACTCTCCTCCCTCCTCGCACTTCGAACACTATCCCCGATCCCTACTCCCACGGCTACTTGTACGGCAGTTCCTTATTTGTCCTGACTGACACGCCGTACCCGCCCGACATCCAAGCCGCGGCACGAGCCGGGACGCTCCTGCCCACTGATTACACGAACCTGAACCCCTCTTTTGCTTATTTTCCCGGGGGCGTCATCTCCACCGCCAGCGATCTCGCCATCTGGATCGAGGCACTGGTTACCGGGCGCGTCTTCGACGCCGCATATCAGCGCCGCTGGCTCGACAGCCTGCAGACCAAGGACCCGAGTATGCCCAACGGCCAGCAGTACGGGTACGGCATTGAGCGACTGCGCTGGGGGCCGAACGCAGTATATTTTCACGGCGGCGAGACTCCCGGCTATAATTCGCACATGGGTTACGACCCCAACAGCCGGGTGACGTTTGTGACGTGGACCAACCTGCCCATATCGGTCGAAGGCAAGTGGACGTCTCTGACCCTGGTGCTAAAAATATGGGATCAGATCTACGCGGTATCACCGCTGACGGCTTTTCCATCGCCGACCGCTACCCCCTAGCGACGGCAAGCCAACGCCGCTGTTGTTCCAGCCGTACGCCAACGATGTGGTGGCGCGTTTAGTTCGACATTAAGCCCAACAGCAAAGCATCGTAGATGTATATGCACACATCATGAGGGTTATCTGTCAGTTATACCGATACTCCTCGGTCGATTTCGATAATCGCGGTTAATCGCTCGCGTGGACGATGTAGCTACCGACTTGTTTGTCGCGCTCCAGCTTTAGCAGCCCACGCTTTTGCGCTTCGAGGAGGAGTTCGTTGAAGGCACGGAACCCATGCGCTCGTTCGTTGAAACCGGGGTTCTGGCGTTTCATCGCTTGTTTCATGAGTGAGCTGCGGATCGGATAATCCTCACCTCTCTCGGCGCGCAGCGCTTCCAAGGTTTTCCTCAGAAGATCGAGCGCTCCGTCGATTGAGGGTCGATGATCCCTACCAGTTTTCGCTGCTGGCGCTGTCGCGGCAACGCTCGGACGTTTCTTTTCTGGCTCCACGCGCACGAGATCGTCGTAATAGATAAATTCGTCGCAGTTACTGATGAATAGATCCGACGTGGACTTTTTAACGCCGAGGCCGATGACCGTCTTGTCGTTCTCGCGCAATTTGCTGACGAGCGGCGAAAAGTCCGAATCGCCGCTAATGATGACGAAGGTGTCGACGTGAATCTTGGTGTAGCAGAGATCGAGCGCATCGACGACCATGCGGATGTCGGCGGAATTTTTCCCGGACTGGCGCACGTGCGGAATCTCGATGAGCTCGAACGCCGCTTCGTGCAGCCCTCGCTTAAACGTCTTGTAGCGCTCAAAATCGCAGTAGGCTTTCTTGACCACGATTTGCCCCTTGAGCAACAGACGCTCGAGCACCTTGCGGATGTCGAACGCGGGAAAATCCGCGTCATGCGCGCCCAGCGCGATGTTTTCCAAGTCGAGGAATACAGCCATCGTGGCGTCAGAATCTTGCACGCTCATTAGGCTATGATGTTAGCGACATCGCGTTCGCGAAACAGCGAAAATTAAGCCAGCAACATCCATGGCGATTGATTCGGGCAGAGAGTAACCACTCGCCTCGATGCGTGCACTGGTTATTTTCGCCGCGCAAATTCTGCGGCTGACACAGCCTCCACTACAGTTCTTCAGCTCGTGTACTGTAACCGGCTTATGATACGCGAGCGAAGCGTGTCGATTGGGCAATCGTTAGGAACCGGCAATCGTTCATGTGTCGATAGGTGTAGATAATGTCGGGTCAGATAATCTTGCCTGGTGTGTCGAAATCGCGTCTGATCGTTCGCCGAACGACCGGACGGCACATGAAAACGTACTTGATAAAGTTTTCCGATCACGAAGAAGGTCCATACGCAGAAGCGCAGGTCGCGCAATTGTTCGCGGATGGGCGTATCGATCGAAACACACCATGTAAACCTTCCGACGGAGGCGAGTGGAAAACGATCGATGACTATCTACCGATGCTGAAGTACGGGACGCAATTACCGCCGGCTACCAAAGTCCCTGCCGTTCCTCCACCACCGCCGCCGCCGGTCTTGTTGTCATCACAACGCGTGTCAGTGGTCGATTTCGATATTCCGTTCGGATCGGTTCTGAAGATCATGTTCAAATGGATGGCGGCAGCGTTGATTGTTTTTTGCTGCTTGCTGCCCGTCATTTTTGTTCTTTGGCTAATTGTTGCGGCGATATTCGCCGCGTTATTTAGCGGCGCGATGTCCACTTTTCATCACCCGTGATTTATGGGGACCCAGTTTGGAATGTGGTCGCTGGACTTGTTTGAACGCCAGACTATTTTCGCAAAATTACGACGTGAGAAGCAGGAAAAAACAGGCAGAGTAGAACCATGAATAGCGGCCCAACAATCAACATCGGTTCAACTGGTCACGACGTACGAAGACTTCAACGTATCTTTGTAATGACGAAGGTGCTCGCTCCGAGCAATATCACCGGCACTTTCGATTCGACAACGGAACAAGCCGTCGAAGATTTCCAACAAGGCGCAGGCTTGACGGTGGATGGCATCGTGGGGCCGGTAACGTGGCAGGCGCTTCCGGCCGATCCAAATACGCCGCTGTTATCCCGTGGTGCGTCGGGCAGCGTTGTGACCGCGTTACAAAAAGGTCTGAAGAAATATTCAACTCCTGCGACTGATCCGGGTGCCGTGGATGGTGACTTTGGGCCGAAGACCGAAGACGCTGTCAAAGCCTACCAACAGGATCGGGGTGTCCAGGCGGACGGGATCGTCGGCGACCAGACGTGGTGGGCTCCGGCAGGCGCCGCGGGCGCTACGCTAGCCTCTCTTTCCGGACTTACGACGGTTTGATTTGAGTCGGGGCCGAAACGTTGCGGGCCACGCGCATGGGCCGCGGACTTATCGCAATTAACGATGACGGCGCGGCCGCCTTCGCGCGACGCTCCTCATTGAAACTCTTTCGCTGTCCACGCTCACTCGCCGTTACCGTCGCAACTTTACCTTCAATGTCGCTGATCCCATTCGCTCCATTCGCGAGCAGGCAGGAGTAGCGTCTCGCCGCTCGTATAGCCGTTAAAACTCATGCTGTGCGGCTGACACAGCCGCCCCTACACTGCTGATCTCATGCAAGCGGCTTATGATGGATGGAGCGCGTGACAAGATCGATCTTGAGCCAATTAAACGATTGCGGCTGACACAGCCGCCGCTAGAGCGCGCCCGCCTTCCGGCCTTAGTTCTCCGTCATCTACGCTCCGCCCCTATTGCCCGCGGCTTGCCGGCGGGATAATACCGTTCATTCGGAGATATTCGATCAGTTGACCGTAATGATCGAACGCGTGAGCCGCGGCGAATGTTGACAGGAACAGGCGCGTGGTCGGCCTGCCACTGCTCGAGCTAATCGGTTGGACAAGGTTCGACGCGTTTAGAGTTGCTACAGCTTTATGGCCAAACGCGAAGGAATCCTTCAGGTACTTAATGATGTCCGCCTTGGCGGTCATACTGTCCGGACCTTTGCCGTCGTTAACCGTGTCGGGAGCTTTCTCGCCGGTGATCGGTGACCAGATCAAGTAGTTCGAGGCGGCAACGTGTTTTAGTTGCTGGCCGAAGCTGCGCACACCTTTGTAATCGCTGCCGGGGACGTTCAACTTTTCCGGCGAGAAATCGAACTTGTTCTCCGGCATCGCTTCGGCGGCTTCGACAACTTCCTTCTCTACAAGAGAGATTTCGCGATCGATGGCTGAGGCGATGGTTGGCGGAGTTGAAGGCGTGCCCGACGCGCCGGCCGCAGGAGAGCTCTTGGCTGCCTGCGAATAAGCTGAAGCTGCAGCGAGGGACAATGCTGCTGTTAGCAGTAGAAAAGTTTGGAGGTGTTTCATGGGATTATTGTTCTTTCTTTGTTTTAGTTTTCTCAGGGAGCAGGCCGCGCGGCTAGGAACGTATCATCACACAGAAATTGAGTCGCATCTAAACTCCGAACTGCGAAAAAAATCTAATCAGGAAGGCAGGAAATAGGCGACGGCCCAGCCTAACAAATCAGAAATCGTTTCGGGGGATCGGCTCTTTCAGGCGAGGAAGTTTGGCGAGCTGGCAAGCTCTACTATGAGATCGTCACTTAAAATCTCGCTACACCTGGCTAACAATCGCAGCTCTTCCCGCAATTGCATGCCCCACCGTTGTTCATCGGACAATTTTTGCCGCTCGTCTTACAAGCAGGTTGATCTGCCGCAAATCCAATCGCGCAAATCATCGTCGCGAAAATCGATAACAGAATCTTAGCGTAATGTTTCATATACATTCAACGTTCGCACATAGCTAAAGTTGTGCGAGCGCTTTGGGAGTTAGCTCACGTCTCCGCGACTCCGTTCACTCATTGCTTCCGTCGTAGCTTTGCCTTCCACGGCTGGATTACTCCGAAAGCGTTCACCCGCCACAGCGGGCAAGCTGAGCAGACATTTAATTTAATTCTCGTTAGGGCGTATCGCTCCGATTGAGCAGAAGGCCGCAGTCAGCGACAGCGGCTACAACAATGATATGAAAACTTCGACG
>JBARAJ010000157.1:0-2435 GCA_049791915.1 Candidatus Udaeobacter sp. | reverse complement strand
CTGCCGCGCCTGCGGCGGGCGCCGGTGGAGGGGTGGATGTACTTTCCGCGGCGCGTTTTTCAGAGACGCCCAACAGTCTTCCACCGGAAGTCGCAGCCAACTCCGTGATCCAAATGTCTGACTCGGGCAGGCGCGAGTTGAGCTGTTCGAGAATCTGCGGCCAAAAATTCCGATCATTCACGGCCGTGATCAGCGGAGTGGCGGTGTTATCCAACGCGGCGATTTGCTTTTTGAGCTTGTCCAACTGTCCCTCGGCCACGTGCATGGTGTCGTTCTTCTGGCGTAGGGTCTCCGCCGTTTGCTGCGCGACCTGTGTCGCTCGTGTGTAGTAAGCCGACCAACCCAGCAACGCGAGCAGAATGCACGCGGCCGCGGCGATGAAGAACGGCCGGCGTTTTTCCAAATCGTGCCTGCGAACGACGCTCGCCGGCCGCAGGTTCAATTCCATCGGACAAACAGTGACGCTACGCAGCGCCAGCCCGATCAATTCACCTAATAAATGCGCAGAATGCGCCACGTCCTGCATCGGCGCCGACTCGGCAACCGATACGTTCTGCAACGGATTGAAATATTCGATCGGCACTTGAAATTTTTCGTGAAAGAACTCGCGCAAGTAGGGCATTCCAGCACCGCCGCCACAGAGGAAAATGCGTGCCGGGCGATTCCCCTGCTGTTGGGCGCGGTAGTGCGTGATGGAACGCATCAATTCTGCGTGGAGCCGGGTCATGGTGCTACGCGCGATTTTCGACACCTGCGCAACGTTGGGATCGGCAGGTTCGGCATAAGCGCCGCCCAGCCCCACAAAGCCATCCCGCTTCTTGCGAGTCTCCGCCGCGGCAAATGATTCGTTGAATTCCCTCGCGATCGCGGCGGTAATCGCTGTGCCGCCCAGCGGGATGCTCCGCAAAAAAATTCTTCCTGATTCAATGAAAAGAATGTTCGTGGTGCGCGCACCGATATCCAGCAGCAGCGAACAATCATCGACTTCGGGGTAGCTGTAGCGAAAGGCGTTGTAGAGCGCCATCGGCGCAATATCGACAGTGGAAGTCTGCAGTCCTGCTTCTTCCACCACTGCATTGGCTTGCTCGAGCAAATCAACTTTGATCGCGACAAGGACGACCTGAATCTGTTCGCCCAGTCCTCCACCAACGAGCTGATAATCCCAGACGACTTCGTCCAGAGGGAACGGCACATTTTGCTGCGCTTCGAACGAGATGATCTTGTCCAGTTTTTCCCCTCCCACCGGCGGCAGTCTCACAAACCGGGCGAACACTGATTGCGCAGACAAAGCATAGTTCACCGGGCGTCGGAGAATTTGCATTTCATGCATCATCTCACGTAACACGGCGCCGCCCTCCTCGAACGCAAGATGGGCGTCACGCTGCCCGGTCTCAGGATCGAGAGGCACTTCGCGCAGGCGATAATTCACCAGGACCAGACCGCCGTGGGCGACCCGGAATTCCGCAAGACCAATCGTCTGAGATCCGAGGTTAAGAGTAATTAGGCGCGCCGGTCCGGGCATGGCGTTAAAGGTCTAAATCGCAATTCGAAAATGCTAAAGCAAAATTTCAACGGTATGTAGGCAGCGTTGAAACGCTTTTGGGCCGCCCAGGTGGAACGCGGTGTCCTCAACGCGTTGCTGCAACGCGAGTTCACGCGGCCTGAATTTTGCGCCTTCAGTGAATCAAATCCCATCGTCTTGGGGACAAGCCGATCCACCTTTTGCTTCCATATGCGATACGCTCGCCGATGCGCGCTTTCTTGCGCCAGTGGTGAATCTAAACGCATCGTCTTAGGACAAGACGATCCACCTTGTTGCTGCTTCGAGGGCTGGCCACCAGCTATCTCGAAAAAGGATAGGCGCGAATTTTCGGCGAGCTTCCGCTCCAATTCTCGAACGACGCGCCGGCATTGATCTGCAAGTGATCGTTGCCGACCTGACCGGAAACGTAATTCTGCCAGTAGTCGCCGTTGCCTTTGCCGCTCCATCGCCCGTAAACGAATCCCACTTCTCCGGTGTAATAGACTTGATTCAACGGCGAACTGATCATCTCACCGAGCGAATCTTTTCCATCCACCGCAGAGTTTTGAGATCGAGAATTCGAAACGGCGCTTGGTTTCTGGATCGGCGCGGGGCCGACATCGCTGGGAGCCAAATACGTCACTGGAAACAGCCCGAGCGGCGCCATACCGACTTGAGCCAGCGCGTTTTCGCTCGCCAGTTGCGCACCGTCCGACCAGGTGCGCACCGGTCCGTTGTGAAATAGAAGCGATGCGTTGGAGGCACTAACAACGTTCGGCCGGTAGAGGGTCAGAGCGGATCCGTGCTCAACTGTCTTCGTAGCGGATGTGGCTGCACCGTGTTGCGTTGCTCCAGAATGTTTGGCCTGCTGCGCTACGCCGGTAAAGCAAACGGCAAAGACCCCAAGCGCCGT
>JBARAJ010000156.1:0-4635 GCA_049791915.1 Candidatus Udaeobacter sp. | reverse complement strand
GCGCAAAGAAGCTACAAATAAGGTTGAGAGTTGGTTGTTGAGAGTTGAGAGACAAAACCATGTTTAATTTCGAAAAGCTTGAGGTTTGGCAAAAGGCGATCGATTTCGCCGACCTTGTTTATAACGAAACCCGGGCATTCCCGACGGAAGAGCGGTTTGGCCTAACAAATCAGCTGCGGAGAGCGGCAATCTCTATTTCCTCAAACATTGCTGAGGGTTCCTCCCGGTCCTTAAGAAACGACTTTGCGCGGTTTGCCGAGATCGCGGCCGGATCGGTCTTCGAAGTAGTCTCACAAGCTTTCATTGCCCGTCGTCAAAACTTTTTGGGTGAAAACCAATTTCGGAAAATCTACGCAGATGCCGAAGAATTAAGCCGAATGCTAAGCGGCTTGCGAAAATCCCTACTCTCAACTCTCAACCCTCAACTATGAACTTCCGACTGAGAGTCTGGCGACAGCGCGACGCGAAGTCCCGCGGCAAAATTGTCAATTACGACGTGCGCGACATTTCGCCTGACACTTCGTTTCTCGAGATGCTCGATATTCTGAACGAAAATCTGCTCCACGCAGGCGAAGAACCCGTCGCGTTCGACTCTGATTGCCGTGAAGGGATTTGCGGCACGTGCTCGCTTACGGTTAACGGCGAAGCTCACGGCCCTGATCATCCGGGCGCAGTGTGCGAACTTTACATGCGAAAATTTCGTGACGGCGAAACCGTCACCGTCGAACCGTTTCGCGTCGGCGCGTTTCCGATCGTAAAAGATTTGGTGGTCGACCGCAGCGCGCTCGACCGTATCGTCCAAGCCGGCGGATTCATCTCCGCGCGCGCAGGCTCAGCGCCGGAGGCGAATTCAATTCTCGTTCCTAAACACGATGCAGACCTGGCGATGGAAGCAGCGGCGTGCATCGGTTGTGGCGCGTGCGCCGCGGCGTGCCCGAACGGATCGGCAATGCTTTTTGCGGCTGCGAAAGTTTCGCACCTTTCATTTTTGCCGCAGGGCGCACCCGAACGCGAGCGACGCGTGTTGAAAATGGTGCAGGTGATGGATGCCGAGGGCTTTGGTAATTGCACTAACACTTACGAGTGTGAAGCAGTGTGTCCCGCCAAGATCAGCGCCAGTTTCATCGCGAAGCTCAACCGCGAATACGCGCGCGCACAATTCCGCCAACGCCTCGGCGAATAGCTTCGCGCGCGTTCGCATAGTCTGTGTCGCGTGTTGGCGAGCGCGTCCCGCGATCGCGAACTTTTCTTCGAGGTCGTCAATGGGCTCGGGCGGCGCGCCTGAAAACAAGATTGTTTCGGCGTGACGCCGAAACCAGCAAGCGAGACGCGCGCGCTCCCCAGAACTCGCTACCGCGTCTCGCACACACACGTCCATAACTCCGGATCGACGGCAACCTTTGCCCGCCTCGACAGATACTCGGCATCTGCACGATCGCGCAGTACCGCGAAGACCGTCGAACCAGAGCCGGACATCAGTGCAACACCGACTTCTGGTTGCTTGAGTAACCACATTTTCAGTTGCGCCAGAAAAACAAATTTTTCAAAGACGGGGCGCTCCAGATCGTTCACGAAACTTTGTTGGGGGAACTGTTGGGCGCCGTACAAAACTCCGGGAATTTCGCGCGAGTCCCCCCAATGCGCGTACGCCCATTTCGTAGGCACGCCGAACTCAGGCTTCAGCAACAAGAGCGGTAACGGTTCGCCCAATCTGGTCGGACTCACCAGTTCGCCGCGCCCTTTGCACACCGCGGCGGATTGAAAAATGAAAAATGGAACATCCGATCCGATCATCTCCGCCATTTTCGCCAGCGCTTCACGGGGTAAATTCGTCCCGAACAGGTCGTTGAGCGCCACCAGAGTGGAAGCAGCGTCGCTGCTTCCACCACCCAGACCGGCGCCGTGTGGAATCGTCTTTTTGAGCGCGATCGAAACCCCGCTGGTGATCTTCGTTTCCTCAAAAAAAACCTTTGCCGCACGCACCACAATATTGTCTTCGCCCTTCGGTACCGACGGATCATCGCACCGAAACGCGATTTCTTGTTTGCCGGAGCGCTGCTCGATCTTGACTTCATCACAAAGCGAAATCGGCGCGATGGAAGTCTCGATTTCGTGAAAGCCATCGCTGCGACGGCCGAAAACTCTCAGCGAAAGATTGATCTTCGCGGGAGCGATGACTTGCATAACCTGCAATTTGCTCTGTCATTCCGAGCGAAGTCGAGGAATCTCTTGCTCGTGGTCGAAACACTAAGATATCTCGACTTCGCTCGACATGACAAACGCTGCCTGCGATGACAAAAGCCGCTGACAAGATCATTGTGGCGCTCGACGTGGCCACAAAGGAGAAAGCGCTCGAGCTCGTTAAGCAGCTCCAGGGCGAGATCTCTTTTTTTAAAATCGGCCTCCAACTTTACACGGCCGAGGGCCCCGAAATTGTGCGCGCGGTTTTGGCCACCGGCGTGAAGGTCTGGCTCGACCTGAAGCTCTACGACATCCCCAACACGGTCGCGCGAGCTGTTGAGTCCGCCAGCACTCTCGGGGTGCAGATGCTCACGATTCATTTGAGCGGCGGCAGCGATATGATTCGCGCCGCGACTGCCGCTCGCGCCAGCGATATGCTCCTCCTAGGAGTGACTGTATTAACCAGCTCCACCGAACAAACGCTGCGCGAAACTGGGATCACAGACGCTGTCGAGGACCAAGTGCTCCGTCTGGCCAAGTTAGGCGCGGAAGTGGGAATCGATGGCGTCGTGGCCAGCCCGCGCGAAATCAAACCGCTTCGCCGCGAGTTCGGCAACAGAATCAAAATCGCAGTTCAGGGAATTCGGCCAGCCTGGGCGGAACCGGGCGATCAGAAACGGGTCATGACTCCGCGGGCAGCAATTGAAGCGGGCGCAGACTACATCGGCATCGGGCGGCCCATCACCGGGCATGCGCAGCCGCGTGAAGCCGTAGCGAGAATTCTGGAGGAGCTGTCCAACTAATTGTCATGTCGAGCGAAGTCGAGACATCTCTGGAGATTTCCGGCTCCAGAAGAATTCCGAGATTCCTCGGCTCCGCTCGGAATGACAAAACTCCGCAACCCACGCGACTTTTGTTCGCGGATCTAACTATCTATCACGACGAAAGCCCGCACTCGGCGGCGATGAACATGGCGATCGATGAAGCCCTGCTGGAAACTGCAGTAGTTCCAACTATTCGCTTCTATCGCTGGCGCTCCCCTGCCCTGTCGTTCGGATATTTTGGGAAGTTTTCCGACGTGGCGATTTACGCGACGGAACGCGAATTGGTTCGGCGCTGGACCGGCGGCGGAATCGTTTTCCACGGAGACGACCTCACCTACTCGATCGTGATTCCGGAGAGTGATCCAGTGTTTGTTGAATCCTCAATCGTTATTTACGAAAAAATTCATCGCGCTCTGTGCGCGGCGCTGGTTGGCTATGATCGGGGCGCAGAGCTCGTCACTGTAGCCGACCACCCTCGGTCTGGAGACCGCGGCGCCTTCGAAAATGAGTGCTTCGCGAATCCCGTTCGCGCCGACGTGATGATGGATGGCCGAAAGATCGCGGGGGCAGCGCAGCGCCGTACTCGTCGCGGTTTGTTGCAGCAAGGCAGCATTCAAGGCACCGCTATGAAGACTGACCTCGCCCAAAAATTTGCGCAGGCTCTGTCGGCCAGTCGCAGTGAGTTTAAGATCACGAAAGCGATTTCAAAGCAGGCGCAGGACGTAGCTCAGCAGAAATACGGAACTGAATCCTGGCTACACAAGCGTTGAAGACTGTAAGGCGTCTGTGTCAGATGCCTCGCCTGGTCTTCGGCATTTCACAGAAATGCCCTACAATATTCGTGCAGGGTCGGCGTTATGTTGCTTTGACAACCTGCAACCCGCGCCACTATTCTCGCCTCGTGGAACTCTTCGCCCGCACGGACCGGAGCACGAGTCGCCGCGCAGTTGCGAAGGCGAGCAGCTCTCCCGCGCTTCGTTTGGCTGAGGTTGCAAAATTAGTTCAACCGCACCTTGAACAAGTCGAGGCGCGCATCGCGCGGCAGGCGGCGGCATTCGATCCCGCAATTGAAGGTTACGTCGTCTACGCCGTCGGCAGCCGTGGCAAACGTCTTCGCCCGCTGCTGGCTCTGCTCGCCGGCGGCGCCACCGGAAAAATCGATTCCGGACATGTCGATCTGGCCGTGATCGTTGAGCTCATTCATATCGCCACACTGGTGCATGACGACGTGATGGACGAAGCCGAACAGCGTCGAGCGCAGCCGACCGCAAACGCGCGCTGGGGAAATTCGCTCAGCGTTCTACTAGGCGACTGTCTTTTCGCGCACGCGCTGACGTTATCGACAAATTTCGAAAACTCCGATATCGGTCGCGCGATCGCGCGCACGGCAACGACGGTTTGTTCGGGCGAGATGATTCAAACGCAGCGCAGATTCGATCTTAACCTGACCGTTGAGGATTATTTGCGGATCGTGCAAATGAAAACCGGATCACTTTTCTCCGCTGCAGCGGAACTGGCCGCCGTTATCAGCGAGGCCGACCCGAAGATGATCGCAACATTCAAGAACTTTGGATTCCAAATCGGGACAGCCTATCAGATTTATGATGATTGTGTCGATCTCGCCGGCACC
>JBARAJ010000155.1:0-6300 GCA_049791915.1 Candidatus Udaeobacter sp. | reverse complement strand
TTTGCAAGATTGGCGTCTCCACTTCAACGAAACCCCGTTCCTCGAAAAAGCGCCGGGTTTCGCGAATGATGGCGATCCGTTTTTCGAACACCGCGCGCGAACGTTCGTTGGTGAGAAGATCAAGATAGCGCTGCCTGTAACGCGCTTCGATGTCCTGCAGTCCGTGCCATTTTTCCGGGAGCGGCCGCAACGCCTTGGCGAGTAACCGGAACACCTGGACTTTTACTGTTGGTTCGCCGCTTTTGGTCAGAAAGCATGTTCCCTCCACCCCGATGAAATCGCCGATGTCGAGCAAACGAAAAAGCTCGATCAATTCCGGGCCAACCTCTTTCGCGTGAATGTAAATTTGAATGCGCCCGGTGGCGTCACGCAGATCGACAAAATGGCTTTTGCCCATGTCGCGATGCGCCGTGATGCGGCCGGCGACATGACGCGTTTCACCTTCCTTAAATTGCTCGCGCACCTCTGCGATCGAGCCGCTAACATCAAAGCCGGTGCCGAATGGCTCGATGCCTTTCGCGCGCAGTGTCTCAAGTTTTTTTCGTCTGAGCGCGATCAGCTCGTTTTCGTCTTCCATATTCGGACAGCGAATGTAAGGCGCGGCGCGTGCTTCGCCACGTTAAATCGTGAAGTGTTGCTCGAAGTGCTAGCTTCAACCCTCCAAACCAACATATTACGTTTGCCAACGAAACACCTACAATGAGATAGTTTGGCTTGGCGCGTCCACATGAGCTTCCGTCGCGCCGCCATCATTCAAATGACTGCTAATTTGCCGCAAACGAGTTCCACGCTGGACGGGCCGCTAGTGAAGCAGTTCTCGGTTTTTCTGCCGAACAAAGTTGGGGCGATGCTGGAAATTGTGAAGTTGCTTAGCACACATCACACGCACGTTGTCGCCCTCAGCGTATCGGAATCCACCGACTCAGCTATTGCGCGGATCATCGCGAGCGACCCGCAGGGTGTGGAAAAATTATTTAGGGAAAACAATGTTGGTTTCGGCGTCAGCCAAGTGGTGGTGGTTGAGATGAAAGAAGTGGCCACACAACTGGTAAAACTGCTCGCAGCATTGGTCATGGCGGAGGTCAATGTGCATTTCGCTTACCCGCTGCTGATTCGTCCACGCGGATTTTCCGCGATCGCTCTGCATGTGGATGACACAGATTGCGCGTCTTCGGTGCTCATGGGCGAAGGATTCAAAATGCTGAGCCAGGACGATATCTCACGATAGGCGATGGTCACCGTTCTAACGTTTTAACGTTTCAGCGGTCAAATATCCGGCAGATTGTTGACAGGCTAGCAACAGCGCGCATACAAGACTGGGCTATTTCTCCCCATGCGGACTCTTCTTTCACGGGCTATTCAAATCGACCCAAGCTTTCACGTCGCGCTGGGTGTGCTCGTAATCCTCGCCATAGCCGAGGTTTTCTTTGCGACATCGTATTATGTCGGCCGGGCGCGAGCGAACCGCATCTCGGCACAAGCAGTTACGACGACGATCGCGCGTGCTCCGGCGGCTTCGGCATCAGCGCCACCGCCAGCAGCGGCTCAGCCAAGCATCGCGCCACCCGCAGCGGTGACTTCACCCGCTCCGTCGATCGTTGATCGGTTGCTGCGAGAGGGCAAAGAATTCCGGGATCGGGGCGACACGACAAACGCGCTCGCACGTTTTCAGGAAGCGTTGGACAGCGAACCGGACAATACCGGCGTGCTCCAGGAGATGGCGCAGACTTACGAGTCGATGCAAATGTTCGATCGCGCGAACGATGTCTGGCGCAGAATCAAGCAAATCAGTCCGTCCGATAGCTCGACATACGCTTTAGCCGACCGTCGCTTGAAAGTCGGAGTTCCCGCTGCGCCGACCGTTGAGCCAGGCGGCGCTCCTGCGGAAGCGGATGTTCCGCGCAAAGACGTTGGCGGCAATGCGGACGGTCCAATCATGGGGATTTCTGACGTCAAAACCAAGGAAACGTCCGATCCGGAAGCCGAAACGAATCTGGCATTGGAGATCGGGATAAAAAAAGAGCCAGGTGCCGTTGTCGACCATAACAAAGTAAGAATCCTGGTGTTTCTTTACGATGTTGTGAACGACAAAGACATCAAGCTGACTGATGCCGACGTGAGCAACGAATGGATCACGTCGAAACACGACTGGTCCGACGCGGATCCGGAAGTGCTTCTCGTACGCTACGTGCGCGCAAAAACCGGCGGCGCATTATCCGAATCATCACTTTCGGAGGCGGCGGCAAAAGTTCGGCCCGGCCAAAAGGGTCGCGGCTCAAAGGGTTCCGCGGACACGGGACAACGCAAATATCTCGGCTACATCGTTCGCGTTTACTACGGTGACGACCTGCAGGCTGTTCAGGCGGAACCGGCGCGCCTTTTACAGCAGTTTCCTCTTTCAAAAAGTCCCTAGGCACGATGACCCGATTGCTTCGAGGCTGTGTTGCTTGCTTCCGAACGAGACGGAGCCACACCGACAATCTTCGACGCGTTCTTCCATGGTTCTGTGTTTTTCTTTTTGCCGCCGGAGCAGAAGCGCAGGTTCAGGTCGACCTGAAATTCAAGCGATTGCAATACATTGCTTACGAACCGGTCGTGGCGACAGTTGCCATCACAAATCTGGCCGGACGCGATATTGAACTTCACGACGCGGACGGGCAATCATGGTTGGGCTTTGAGATCACCGGCAGCGAGGAACAGCCGATTGCGCCGCTGAGCGGTGCAAAGGGAGAGCCGCCGCTGAGAATCCAAGCCGGCCAGAGAGTCACCCGCCAAATCGATCTCACGCCGCGGTATCCCGTAAATGAATTCGGCGCCTATCATGTGCGCACGAATATTTACTTCGCGGATCTGGGAAAATTTTTCTACTCCGGCAACGGGGTCTTCGAAGTCACGGACGCGCGGCCGATCTGGCAGCAAACCGTTGGAGTTCCAGGCAACGCCGGCGCGTCTGGCGATGTGCGCACGTATTCGCTGATGACCAATCGTTTTCCAGACCACACTTCTTTGTACGTTCGGGTACAGGACAAAGACACCGGCGTCGTTTATGCCACTTACTCGTTAGGCCGCACTATCTCTTTTGAGCAACCGCAGGCGGAAATCGATCGCGCCAATCAATTGCATGTTTTGCATTGCGCGGCTCCGCGCGCATGGTCGTATGCCCGCATCGGACTAGACGGTCAATTGCTGACGCACTCTTCGTTCATGGAAACCAAAACGCGACCCCGCCTTGTTCATTCGGGTAACGGAGAAGTAGCCGTGCACGGCGGCACGGTCGACGCGCCTGCACAGAGTTCGGGTAGCAAAGCACCAAAACTTTCGGCTCGTCCGCCCGGCGCGCCCACAAACGGCCGGTGATGCGCAGGAATCCTTTCCGAATCCCTGTATCAGCTGCCGGTCTGCTGATGACATCTCTGCTATGTAGCTCGTACGCAGCAAAGAGCAGCAGCAGTTCCGGCGACGGCTCACCGATAACTGTCGTGATCGATGCAGGCCACGGCGGCCATGATCGCGGAGGGATTCCGGGCCAAAGGGTCGCCGAAAAAGACATGACACTCGATGTTGCACTGCGCCTCAGGAATATCCTGTCAGCCAATGGTTACAACGTGGTGATGACGCGGAGCACGGACGTATTTGTTCCGTTGGGAGGGCGAGTGGCGATCGCGAATTCGTATCGCAACGCCGTCTTTGTCTGTATCCATTTCAACGCAACACCACGAAGCGGTGCGAGCGGCATCGAAACGTATTTTTATAGCCGCGATAGCCTGCCGCTCGCTTCGGCCATTCATTATTACGTCGCCGGCGGTGCGCCCTCCGAGAATCGCGGCGTGCGCCGCCGTGGTTATTACGTCTTGCGTAAGACGAATATTCCGGCGGTGCTAGTCGAGTGCGGTTTTCTAACCAACCCGACCGAAGCTGCCTATGCCCAGACGGCCTCTTACCGTCAAAGACTTGCGGAAGAAATTGCAGCCGGAGTGCGCAGGCGCAATGCTGTCGGGAGCGGTTTCGGCACGACCCGAGTCGCGACCGCCGAAAGCATCCCGCTGCAACCGTACATGGATCAAACGAGGGTCACCGAGTCCAAAAAAAGCAGTTCGAAGCGTTCGCACAAGAAAAGCACCCGAAAAAAGAAAAGCTCCTCGAAACCGTCAAGCTCAGAGGCAGCCGCAGCGTCATCAGATCGGGAGGGTTGATTGGACCTGCCAATTTTGACTTCGGCGCAAATGCGAGCCGCTGAACAGGCTGCATTTGCTACTGGCGTCCAAGTCGAGGCGCTGATGAACAAGGCGGGCGCCGGCGTCGCTCAGGCAGTCACGAAATTTTTTCGAAAACCGGGTCGATGCATCGTGTTCGCCGGGAAAGGACATAACGCGGGGGATGCCTTATTCGCCGCGCACTGTTTAGAGCAGCGCGGATGGAAAATCGAAGTGCGTCTTGCTTTCAAAGAAGCTGATTGCAGTGATCTAACGCGCAAGAAGCTCGCGGACCTGTGCCGAAGACCACCAGAGATTCTGGGCGCTGTGCCATCGAAAACGGCGAATAGAGATCTGTTCGCCACACTTATCGAACTCTCGCCCGACGCCACAGACGAGACATCCACAGCACGGAATTCAATCGTCGCAGAAGCGTGTTCGGGCGTTGCTGCTCCGCTCGTTATTCTGGATGGTCTACTCGGCGTGGGGGCGAAACCACCGCTCCGCGAGCCGATCCGAGCCGCCTGTCGCGCTATTAATCAACTGCGAACAACAAAGGACGCCTACATCTTTGCGGTGGATCTTCCGACCGGTCTCGATTCCGATTCAGGCAAGACAGATCGAGACTGCGTAGTCGCTGATTTTACCGCTGCAATTGGTTACGCGAAGCCAGGTCTCGTGGCCGATGGCGCGCTGAATTATGTGGGCCGGCTCGAGGTTGTTCCGCTCGACGAATTGCGCCCGCCGGAAACGAAACCGAAGGAAATTACCGCCAGCCCGGCAGCTTTTCGCGCTTTGCTGCCGAGACGCAAACATAACGCCTACAAGAATCAATTTGGCCGCATCGGCGTGGTAGCCGGTTCCAAGGGATTCGTCGGCGCGGCGCTGATGGCATCACAAGGCGCTCTCAGGGCCGGCGCAGGATTGGTAGAAGTTTTTGTTCCCGAAGAAATCTACGACATCGTCGCTGGCGCGGCGTTCATGGAAGCAATGGTGAAGCCGGTCGCGTCGTACCGTCAGTTGCTGAAGGAAAAAATTGACGTCTGGGCCGTGGGTCCGGGTCTTGGCAAATCGCGCGCGGCCGAGATCCTTGAGCTCGTTGAGAAAATGAAGCAACCCATGGTGCTAGACGCGGATGGGTTGAATATCGTGTCTGAAAACATTTCGGTGCTGCGGCGCTGCAAAGGCAAGCGGCTGCTGACGCCGCATCCCGGCGAGATGAAACGGCTTTTTCCCGAAGACCAACAGTCGCGGGCCAAAACCGCGACGAAATTCTGTGATCGCTTTCCGATCACACTTTTGCTCAAAGGCAGCCGCACCATCATCGCTGAGCACGGTCGGCCGCTGAGCTACAACACGACGGGCAACCCCGGCATGGCCACTGGCGGCATGGGCGATGTTCTCACCGGTGTCTGCGCCGGTTTGCTGGGGCAAGGCCTCTCGCTTTACGATGCTGCGCGAATCGGTGCATGGCTGTGCGGTCGCGCAGCGGAAATCGCAATTTTCAACGGCAACCAGAGCGAGCAATCGCTGTTGCCGCGCAACGTTCTCAATCATTTGGGCGACGCCTTCAAGGAACTGTAGGGCGTCTGTGTTAGACGCCGCGCAATGGAGGCGGCATCCGCCTTGTCGGCTTTTCCTGCTTTCCTGCGTTCCTGATTCGTAGATTCTTTGGGAGTGGCAAAATTTGTTCTAATCGGCAGCGGATTGGCGGGCGGCCTGCTCGCGGCATATCTCGGACGGCGCGGACAAGAAGTAGATCTTTACGAGCGGCGCGCCGACCCCCGCGAAGGGAATATCGTCGGTGGGCGCTCGATCAATCTGGCGATTTCGACACGCGGGATTCACGCGCTGGAACAGATCGGGATTGCTGATGGAGCGTTGCGACACGCGATTCCAATGCGCGGTCGGATGATCCATGACAAATCCGGGGAGCTGCACTTCACGCCTTATGACGTCGATCCGAAAAAGTGTATCAACTCGATCGGGCGGGCGGCGCTTAACGCAACCGTTATCGAAGCGGCACAACACTCCAACGTTCGGGTCCATTTCAACCACAAGTGCACCGACGTCGACATCGAGTCCGCGGCTGCACATTTGGAAGGTC
>JBARAJ010000154.1:0-8521 GCA_049791915.1 Candidatus Udaeobacter sp. | reverse complement strand
GTCCGGTGCTGGGACGACGGCTAGTACTTTTGATGAAAGCCCAAAACAGCTAAGCATGAATCCAATGAGAAATGTCAGAATTGCAGTCCTCAATTGAATAAATGAATTCGTGGCAAACTCTTTGGGCTTGTCGGCTGGAGAAGTGTTCGTTTTCATCAAGTAAAGGTCGGTGACCATCACGCCGCCGCAAGTTCGCGTACGCACTATTTTCCGGTGCCAGTCATGAGGCGATCCTCACTCCATCCTTCGAAATAAGCAGATTGGACGATCTTTCAACAAGCGGAGATCCAAACGCAGTCAGCGTTCCATCCGCTCGCACAATGAAATGCTTTCCGTCGCCCTGATGCGCGTCTGTAATCCAGATTATTCGCCCGTTGGAATCAATCGCTGAAACGCAACCAAACTCCGGACGCTAATCGCTACTCCTTCGCGAGAACTAATGAAGTCGCGCAAAGACAATAACGATATAGAGAATGAAGCCAGCCATTCCGAACACGACCAGAGCCTTGTGACACGATTCGCGCCGCGTCAACGCCCCGATGAGAAAGGTCGTCCCGAAGAATGCATGAAATGCTAGATCAGTCGGGTGCGGCAACTCGCCGTAGAGCACGACACCTTTGCCGATACTTGCCAAAATAACGAAGAAGCCGAGCGCGAAGAACCAGACACGATGCGCATAGAAACTTTCACGTAGATCGACAATTCCTTCACCGAACAAATCGGGAAAAACCAATCCGGCCAGCATGTAAGTCAGAATCGTTTGCAGCAAAACGACCGTAAATGCGGCAAAGGTCCATGGTTGATAGTGGCGCAACTCGAACATCGCCCACCAGCTCTGGACACAAACCAGCAGCAGCAAGACCGCCCAGGCGATCACTGGCCAGTAAATGCGAATCCGCGCCCGCGACAGCAAAATTCCCCGGAACCCCTTCAAAATTTGCGTGACAGCGAGACCGAGAATGACGGAAATAAGAACCGAGAGATAACTAAACTCGTCCATCCGTCGAATTGTAAAGCGCCTGTGTCAGACGCCAAACTCATAAAGCGGCTCTTCAAAGACTCCACACAACAATGACAAAATAATATGAACCTTCCTCCCCTGTTTTTGGGCGCGCATCTTAGTGACCAACTGCCAGGCTGCCTCAATGGCCACCCTTGATATTTGGATTCACTCGAAAATCACCGTTGGGACATTGCACCTTCTTTGCCGCTTCATCGGGTGACCTCGTCCGGCACGACTTCGGGGGACCGTTGGGACAGGTGCGGATACAGTTTTTCGGCCTTGCTCCCGCCGGGACTCGTCGCTAGAACTGTTGCTGCGAAATAATCGGGGAGCCTATTTGAACATGAAGACACGAATCCCAAACATCAATATAGTTCGATCCGCCTGGCGCCGAGTCAAAAAGAACATAACGGACGCTATAATTCGTGACCTGAAGCCAGTAAAAGACGTCAAAGGTGGCGGAGGTTATACGGGCGAATCCAAACCCGCCGCAGGCGCGCGGCACCCCCGGGCACCACAGGCGGCCCCACTAATAAAGGAATAAAAATCGCACCATCGTTCGGTACGCGAAATCGTAATTCAAAATAGGACAGTTACCGATCTAATTTCCGGTGCACTGCCAGTCGGCAGGCTTTGGCATGAGGAACCAAATGCAGTCAGCAACGCAGTTGACTACGCGAAGTTTCGCAGCCGTTCACACAAAGGCCTGTTTCGCATTACGATGATTCTCGCAATGTGATCATCCCAAAAACGAGACGGCGAGTTCCCAAACACGGAACAAGGTACGGGGTGATCTTCACACCAATTTCACCGCAATAACTGCATGATGAGCAACTTACAGCGGAGGCTGATTTCATGGCACGCGGGGTGCATAGGCTACTGGTATCAACCAAACAAATATTATGAACGACCAATTCGAATCCAATTACGCTCTCTTGGTACGCTCCGAAGAAAAAGGCCGCGGCGTCCTCGAGGTTTTAGTTTATGCGATCTTTTTTCTCAGTGTGGTCTTATCCATCTGGCAATTTGCGCAGAGTCCTCTGAAAATCTCTGCGCTTGGAGCCGAGGCGTGCGTAGCTTGCCACACGACTACTACACCGCCTTTTGTACGGAGCTGATATAATTCGTGGATTAATGTGTGCGGGAACGAGTACGGGAAATTCTTCAGCCGATCACATGATGCCGCGAGTCGCGCTTACGATGAAGCGGGCAACGTGATCGAAACACACGGGTGTGCTGGCAATTTCAAAGAGTGGTAACAGTCGGCAGCCTTCCGAAACAAGTTCAGCGTGCTTGCCATAATACGCTGCCGTGGCTTATCTCCTTCTCGTTGGGTTTATTTATGTCCGGAAGGTAACGAATGAACAACAATGGCGAGTAAGCCAAGGGCACCGAAAGTGTGCCCGGTGTGCGGCGAAGATGTTCCTCGCAACGCGTTAGCATGTCCGGAGTGCGGAGCAGACCATACTTCGGGCTGGCGAGAAGATGCCGAAGCATACGATGCCGTGGATTTACCGGACGAGGACTTTAATTACGAAGAGTTCGTGAAGCAGGAGTTTGGATCATCTCGAAGACCCGCGATCAAGAGAGTTTGGTGGATTACTGCAATCCTCCTTATTGCTGCGTTTATCGCGATCTATTTCTATGCTGCTCACTGAGTGTAGCACGCAAGAGGCCCAACGATGTGATGCAGGAGAGGTGACGAAGCGCGCCAACATGCAGCGACGCAAAGATCCAACTCAACGACATTGACAGGCGGATGCCGGTGCATGAGGCTTCAATCGATTTACAAGATGCCCACAACGGACGCGATTGGAGAGCAAGTTATAGAAGCAGTTGTAGCCGGACCAGATGGAGCCAATCGGCTCTTCACCATTATTGGGGCAGCCAACGTCTGTATCGAGGCGACGCGTCAGCAACGTACCACTGAGACATGGACTTTCTTAGTGGGACCACCTCTTACGCGCTTGCAGTTTCATCGGGCGATCGGCACGGCTTCAGTAGCATCGCAGACCGTAAGCGTACAAGCCCCGCCGCGGGAGTTCACGGTCAATATCCACTCCGTCGAGGCCGACTGGGATGATGAAAATCAAAAGGTCAAAGTGCGTGTTGAAATCGGTCTCATATCAAATGGGACCACCGTGACGATTACCCAAATTCGCTATTCGGTCGCGATTCTGGCACAGATGTGAATGGGAGGGTGTCTCCCGCTCCCAACTGCGCGAAATTCTACCGCCGCACACGCGACGCTGTGATTCGCGTTTACGATGACGCCGGCAACGTTATTGAAACGCACGAACACGCGGGCGACTTCAGAGAACCGTAGGCCATGCTCTGGGACGGGCCGTTCTTGGTCGCACTTGACCCTATGTCGATGACATCAGAAACCACCTATCAGACTATTCCTAATCTCGCTACGGTCTAGGCGGCGGCGTGGGACGCAGCCTTGGCGTTGGCTGTAATCTTGGCGTGGGCGTTGGTCTGGGTGTCAAACTAGCCGTTGGCGTAGGTGTGGGCGTGTGAGTAGCTGTTGGTGTTGCTGTCGGTGTGTGAGTAGATGTTGGTGTTGGTGTGGGAGTGTGAGTAGCCGTGGCTGTTGCAGTTGGCGTTGCGGTCGGGGTTGTAGTAGACGTGGGAGTCGTTGTAGTCGTCGGTGAGGGAGTCGGTGTGGGCGTGGGCGTCCCTCCGCTTTGCACCTCAAAGGAGCCTTTATCGATGCGATCATTCACAACGCGAGGAAAGCCCTGCCCCCGCTGGTCGAAGAAAGGCGGAGGAGTGAAGTTCGGGTCGCCTGCGTCGATCGCCGGGCTGCCGGGCAGCAAGGCATGAGTGAAGGTTGGACCGCCGTTGTCTTGCAGTGGACCTAGCATTGGATTGGTGAAGAGTTGGTCGCCAGGACCGGTTAAAAAACCGCCCGCATCATCGCTGCTGATATTGTAGCCCAGCGATGTGACTGTGCCGCCGCCATTGACATAGAGATTCACACCCGAGGCGCCTGCATTCAGAATGGTATCTCCGATCTGAAGCGGGCCTAAGTTGACGATGCCGCCACCGAGAAAACCAGCCGAGTTATCGTTGAGTGTGCTATTGGCGAGCTGCAGCGCCGCGAGATTGAAAATGGCACCACCAGTTAGTGAAGCTGCATTGCCGCTGAAC
This sequence comes from Candidatus Udaeobacter sp., assembly GCA_049791915.1. GTDB lineage: Bacteria > Verrucomicrobiota > Verrucomicrobiia > Chthoniobacterales > UBA10450 > Udaeobacter. The sequence goes on along the minus strand of JBARAJ010000154.1, from coordinate 4,362 downwards.
GTGCTGTTGCTGATCGTCAAGGTGCTGTCTTCGGAGTTGTAGATACCCGCGCCTTCGCGAGTGGCTATATTGCCGCCAATCGTGCTGCTAACGATGTTTAACGTTCCCGCATTGTAGCCGGCGCCACCACCATCGCCGGCGGTGTCGCCGGTAGAGGTATTACCGCTAACCGTACTATTGGTGACTTCCAGTGTCCCAACGTTGTAAGTGCCTCCACCACGGGCTGCGGTGTTGTTGCTGAGAGTACTGTTGACGATGGTCATCGTGGTGGTGTGAGAGAGGAACGTGCCGCCACCTTCCCTGGCCGAGTTGCCGTTAATAGTAGTGGTGCCAATGGTTATCGTTCCACCACCATCTTCAATGCCGCCACCCACGTCAGCCGAGTTATTGCTAAGCGTACTGTTTGTGATCTCGAGCGTTCCACCAGCGGTGGTGCAGGCGCCGCCAGTCGTCGTAGCCATGTTGCCGCTAATGGTGCTGTTAATGACCGTCATCATACCGGGGTTGTAAATGCCGCCACCCTGGATGGCTGAGTTGCCGCTGATAATGGTATTGGTAATGGTCGCCGTTCCGGAGTTGGCGATGCCCCCGCCGAGCTCTCCGACCACGTTGCCGCTAATGGTGCTGTTGGTGACCGTCAGAGTCTCCTCATTTTCAATGCCACCACCGAAGGAACCGCCGCTCCCGTTCCTGATCGTCAGCCCAAAAATGGTGACCGTTTCACCTGGGAGGTTGCGAAAGATGAAAAAGACAACGCTGGCTGCGTTACCGTCAATAGCCAGCACATCAGCGCCGGCACCGTTGATCGTCACGCTCTTATCCACCAGCAATTCCCCGGTCGTGAGGGTAATGACTCCGGAGATACCAGTGGCATCGATGGTATCACCATCGTTTGCATCCACGAGCGCCTGACGCAATGAGCCTGGCCCATTGTCATTGGTGTTGGTAACTATGATGGTCGTCGCGTGCGCGGGGATTGTGAGAGCGCAGACTAACATTAACCAAATCGCCGCGGGATGGATATTACTCACATTCTTATACCGTAGAATGGCAAGAGAATTGCAAATATTTGAAAGTAACAGCGTCGTTACTTTCACGAACCCGTCGGAGCGCATGACCGTCGCAATAAACCGAGAAACGCCGCCGCACGCACCAGGAACCGCTTTCCGTCGTCGCGGTGCACTCTGCAACCTGGATCGTTCGCCCATCGGAATCAATCGCTGAGACACAGCCCCAAGTTCAACCCGCTTTGCAGAGATTGTCAGCGATTATTTCCCAGTGCTTTGCCCGATCAATCATGCCGCTTTTAAATCTTCACACGGCAATGACAATGTGATACAAACGGTCGCAATGATGCGGGCTACAATCTTGGCAATCGGCGTGCTGCTGCTCTACGCAGTCGCACTTCCAGTGCACGCGGCGACGATCACCGTTACCAATACAAATGATAGCGGAGCAGGTTCATTGCGTCAGGCACTCGCCGTAGCTCATGATGGTGATAGCATTACTTTTGCGGTCAGTGGCACGATCATGCTGACCAACGGTGGACTTGGAGTCTTCAAGAACGTCACGATTTCAGGCCCGGGCGCCGACCAGCTCTCGATTGACGGCAACCAATCGCCCACTCAGCCAGTTTTCTCTGTCTCTGCAATTGCAACGATCTCTGGCCTGACCATCAGGAACAGTGCGTATGGGATTGATAATTTCGGCGGCACGTTGACGGTCAGGAATTGCGTCATAAGCGACAACGCCTTCAGCGGTATTTCTATTACCACCGAAGAATTTGGAGTTGTGACTGCGACGATCCTCAGCACCACGGTGAGCGGCAATTCGCAGGGCGGCGTTTCCAGTGTACCGAATATCTTTAGCGGCGGTGCGACTGTCACGATTACCGATTGCACCATCAGCGGCAACTTTTCTGCGCCCGGAGGGGGTGGGATCTTTGGTACTCACACCTTCTTGAGCGTCGCCAATAGCACCATTAGCGGCAATTCAACTCCACGGAGCGGGGGCGGTATCTCGGTCTCTGGTGGTCTTGTTATTGAGAACAGCACCATTAGCGGCAACTCAGCTGGAACCAGTGGGGGCGGCATCTACGGTGGTGCTACTGTTGAGAACAGCACCATTAGCGACAATTCAGCTGGAACCAGTGGGGGCGGCATCTACGGCGGTGCTACTGTTATGAACAGCACCATTAGCGGCAATTCAGCTGGAACCAGCGGGGGCGGAATCTATAACAACTCGTCGCTGATCGTGAGAAACACTATCCTGAATGCTACCGCGTCGGGCGAAAATATCTTCAATGACGGCGGCACTGTCACGTCGCTTGGATACAACCTCAGCAGCGATGATGCCGGCGGTTATTTGACCGGCCCAGGCGATCAGATCAATACCGATCCGTTGCTTGGCCCTTTGCAGGATAACGGCGGGCCAACGCTTACGCACGCGTTGCTGGCTGGTAGCCCAGCGATTGATGCCGGCGATCCGAACTTCAGTCCTCCGCCTCTCAACGACCAGCGAGGCTGTTCTTTTGATCGCGTGTTCAATGGTCGCATCGATATAGGTTCATTTGAGACGCAACCGCCACACCGCCCGTGTTCGACTCCGAGACCGCGCCCAACGCCGCCGCCTCGCCCGTAGTTCGCCGCGCTAAGGCAACGAGTTAACGGTTTTGGTTGGACGCGGACACGATTCCCTTTTCACACTAGCTCTGCTAAGAAGCCGACTACCGGCAAGGCGTCCTTCGATGTTGGTCATTCTCTTAAGGATCAGAAATCCAACCGAAGAAGCCATCTTCCCGGCTACGCAGCCTCGGCGATTCATCTGGTGATGACGCTGACAGTTCAATGAACCGTGCGACGCGCTAGGACGCGCTGTACCGCTTCGATAATCTGATTGGCAAGTGGCACGCAACGGCGCTCTATCCGCAGTTCTAGATGGCTTCCCGTTCACGCGCTGCCGTTGTCTAATTTTGGCAGCAGACGGTTTGTCGTTTATGTTTTCGCATGAATGATTCGCGATGGATCAAATGGTTTGCGATAACAAATGCTGTGTTGACCGTCGGCCTGGTATTTTTGACCATCGTCTTGGCGAGATATGCTTCGCGCTTGGACGTGCTAACAGACTCACTGGTTGCGTCGCAGCGACCTAATCAATCTTCAAGTCCGATGTTGGAACAATCCCCGACTGCATCTCCCACAGCTTCGCCTGTACCGAGGGCAATACCCATAGCCACCCCGAGCCTTACGCCGTCACCAAGTCCTAACGCTGCACGAGTGCCTCACCGGCATCCACGCCGCAGCCGATAGACGAGGGATCTATCCGTGGAAGACCCGTGCGCGTGCGCGAGGCACCCTGACGCGGTTTTAGGGATTGTTGACCACTTGCGACCAAGGTCCGCTCACTTCAAGTCCGCCACGGGACGGACTCGCTGCGGCGAGCTGAGCGCTCACTTCTGAATCTGCACTGCCTGTTCTTTCACGGTTGCAGTGTTGTCGCTGCCCGAATTGTTGCTTTTAAGGGCGCTTGTACCAATCGCTGTGTTGTAGGTGCCGGTGGTATTGTCTGCGAGCAGGCCACAACCGTTGGCCGTGTTGAAGGTGCCTGTGGTGTTGTTTACGAGCGCAGTAACACCCAGGAGCGTGTTGCGATTAAGAATGTCGCAGCCTTCTCGGCAATCGGCACGCGCTAGTGATACAAGCCCGAAACAGGCAAGACCCGACGCGACGAGAAATAGCAGAGGTACTTTTTTTGCTGAGTCATTGAGTTCATAGATATTTCCTTTTCGATTTCTCCGCCGTGTTGACTCTGCGATTGCAGGTCTGGAAGAGCCGGGAACCTGGCGGGGAAAGTCCTCCGCCTGATTCAAGATCCGCTTTAGCGACGCAGAGTCTGCCGAAAATTCAGGGCTGCTTGTCAACACAATTCGCCTCTCATCCTCCACGTGCGTCCGGAATTCATCCGTGATCTATTTCCCTCACGCACATTCAAAGCACTGAAACAAATCGTCGGAGCGCCCTCCTCCTGAAAGCTTGCACCATTGGCAAAATTTCGACTGATTGAGGCGTGCAATACCGTTAGGTTAAACATTGCCATGGTGTCCGAAACGTCCGGTCAACTTCGACGCGTTTTAGGTGTCGGCTTCGGTTTGGCCGTGAGTATCGGTGGTACGATCGGTGTCGGTATTCTTCGGACACCGGGCTTGGTCGCGGAACAACTGCATGCGCCATTGGCGATTCTTTTATTGTGGGTTGCGGGAGGCATATACACATTGCTCGGCGCGAGTTGTTTGACGGAGTTGGGCGTCATGCTCCCACGAGCTGGCGGTTTTTATGTTTATGTGCGGCGCGCTTTTGGCAACAC
>JBARAJ010000153.1:0-3021 GCA_049791915.1 Candidatus Udaeobacter sp. | reverse complement strand
CCACTGCCGAAGTGCCCTGCTCCGCCCATGTGGCCGCCGACATGTTGTGCCAACGCAACGGGAGTCTGAACGCAGGCGAAACCCAGCATGCACGAAGCAATCAAAATCTTTTTGAGGATGGGGTCGCGAAGCACAAAGCGCGCCATATTCTTACCCCTCCTTGCAGCCGCCAAGTCTGAAGCTGCCAGGATCGCGCGAATTCGCTACCGACAAGTGTAATACCTTTAGGCCCCCTTTGCATCGAGAAATTTTCTGGGAAATACGTGGCGATTCTGGAGTTCGCCGGCTTTTTCCAACCCACAACCCAACCCACAAAAAGTATGTCTTGTATGAACTTCCGCGTACTTTGGCAGTCCCCGCGGTCTTGTATGTTGTTGTAAAACCTATGAGCGCAACCTTGACACGGTAGAGGTCTGGGGTTCGAGTCCCCACGGGCCTACCATCGTTTTCAATCACTTAGCGAAATTCACTAGAAAACTTCACCTGTAATTCTTCACCTGTAAAGTAGTAGGATCGGGGCAATTCCGCGAGCTTCCAAGCATTTCGTAATCCTTGACGCACTTGAGTCGGCCAGAATAGGCTCTCGCATTGTGCCTGCTGAACTGGAAGTCCTGACTAAAAGTTTTGGAGGGATCGTCATGAGATACAGCGTGGCAGTCCGGGTGTTTCTCGTAGCGATTATGACTTGCGCGAGTGCTTTGCTCACTCGTCCCGGCATTGCTGATGACAGTGAACAGCCATTGACGGTTGACCATTATGTCTCCGTGCGCTCGACTGCGCCGTCGATGTCGGGTCAAATCGCTCAAATTTATGTACGCGAGCGGCTCCGGGCCAGCACGGTTCTTCGGGCTGCGTCCCTAGCCTGAAAAATTCGTGAATTTAGAGACACGAAAAGCCTCCCTCATGGTAAAAAGCTGTTGTCTACGCAGTCTTTACACCAATCAGGAGGCTTTCGTGCCCGAGCATACCACGACACAGTGTGTTCTTTTTCCGGGAATTTTTAAGCGACCTGTAATTGCCAAGTTCGATCAATCGCAAGGTAGCTCCGATGGGGGAGCAGTGTTGCTCAAAGCCGCAGACCGAGAGTTAGGTCTAATAACGGCGTTGGCAGCTTGTCTGAATGATGACCGCCAAGAGGCTAAGGTCCGTCACGAAATCGATGAGCTGCTGACCCAGCGGATTATGGCCATCGCCTGTGGCTACGAAGATGCCAACGATGCCGCCCGACTGGCGTGCGACCCGGTGCACAAATTACTGGTTGGTCGGGATCCCGTGGAAGGGGAAGATTTGGCTTCGCAATCGACCCTTTCGCGGTTTGAAAATAGCGTGGATCGTAAAGAGTTGTTTCGCATGGCGGAAGCCCTGGCGGACACGGTGATCGAACGCCATCGCAAGCGGCTGCGCGGTCGGGCTCGGCTGATCACCCTGGATCTGGATCCGACCGACGATCCTACGCATGGTGCGCAGCAATTGACGTTTTTCAATTGGCATTACGACACCTACTGCTACCTACCGATGGTAGGTTTTCTGACCTTCAACCACGAGGCGGAGCAGTATCTGGTCACCGCGGTGTTGCGTCCGGGGAACGCGCCGGGCTCGGCGGGAGCAGTGGGGTTGCTACGCCGTTTGATCGACCGACTGAGAAAGGCTTTTCCAGATGCCAAGATCCGGGTGCGCTTGGATGGAGGTTTTGCTGCGCCGGAAGTTCTGGATTTTTTGGACTGCGAGCCGAAAGTGGAATACCTCGTCAATTTCGCAAGTAATGCGGTGTTGAAACGTAAAGCCGAGTCGGCCATGAAATGCGTCCGTCGTGATTCGAAGATCTCCGGGCAGACCGAGCATGTCTACGCTGAGTGTCAGTACCGGACGCGCAAGACCTGGCCGCGGGAACGTCGCGTCATCTATAAAGCGGAGGTGGTGCGGGCGAAGGGCAAGAAACCCAAGGACAATCCGCGCTTCGTGGTAACCAACATGAAGCAGAGTCCACAGTGGCTCTACGAGGAGGTCTATTGTCAACGAGGGGACCTCGAGAATCGCATTAAGGAACTGCATTACGGGATGGAAATCGGACGCACCAGTTGCACGAGCTTCTGGGCCAATCAGTTGCGTGTCTCGATGACCGCGGCAGCCTACGTGTTGATGCAGGAACTCCGCTCCGGCCTGGCCGGCACCGCTTCTGCGCGTGCACAAGTCTCTACGTTGCGGGAGCGCTTCCTGAAAATCGGAGCTCACGTGGTTGCCACCGTGCGTCGGATCGTGCTGCACTTGCCACGGTCGTTTCCTTATCTCCATAGCTTCCATCGCCTCGCGTTGCACTTGAGCGCGCGAAGTGGCTAGTCGGCCAGCGGAACGTCGCAGGAAATTCTTACTCGTCACGCGATGATACTGGTGTCACCTTTTCAGCAAAAATTGTGCCTCGCGACTTACATAAATGCTTCAGAATCAAGCACTCGGTTACCCGGAAAGTTTCGCGTGGTCAAGTAGGGTCTTACGACCGAAGAAAAGCAGAAAAATTGCTCACGAAATCACTCTTCGTGAATAATGTCGGCTAGCAGCCCGTGGCGGAATCGCGTGCTCTTGCGTGCTACATCGTCGTTTGCAATCAGTATCGCAAGGATTGCGTCCGTCTGGTATTCCGAGGGGAGCGAAAATCCGGCACACGTCGCGATTGCCGGAGGGCGATTATGCCGACCGAAGTCGTCTGGCGAGTTGCTCGTCGATCGACGATGTGAACTCCAAGCGGTCGGGACTGCAAGCGGCTATCCGGAAAAGGCCTCGGTCGCCATCTTGCGGGTTCTCTGTCGTTTTTCTTCATTGTCGTCCGCGGCGATGCACGCCTGCGGACAGGAGAGCCACGGCAAGAATGGACGCAATCGTCCTGATTATCACGGAATTCTCCTTCTAGAAGGACGGTAGTGAGGTGCAAGGCAAGAAATAACGGGATTTCCCTAAACACCCAAGACTAAACACGACGTCATAAATAATTGCGCATTATTGATCTGTGCATAATAAGTTCTGTCT